>JBAVNY010000658.1:0-6517 GCA_049691535.1 Candidatus Acidiferrum sp. | reverse complement strand
CAGATTAGCGGCGCATTACGACGGAAAAAGTTCCGCTTGCGGAACGGCAAGCAGCACAGGTTAGCTCATGCTCAAGCAACTTCAGGTTCATCGTCAGATTCTCTTTGATCTCACTTCTATATATCTGGACCCTATGCCGGGTGCATACGCTCGGTTGGCTTACGTGGCGGGTTTACGTGACCCAGGCTCGCAACTCTACTCGCATCCTGTACTTAGCCAGAGATATCCGGCTGAACGTGTGAGTGAGTCTATTCATTCGTGTCACGAAGAACTGTTTGAGAAGCTTTTGGAGTTGCCATTGGCAACGCTTGAGCAGGACTTACACGAATATTTTGCGTCGCTCCCGGAAACGAAGGATCCTCCGCAACCGTGCGCGGACCTGACCATTTCGTGGATTCCTATTCAAGCCCCGGACTACTTGAAAGAGCTCTACCGCTCTAACCAAGCCGCGCTGTGCGTTCTCGTGCAGAGACGCAAGCCCACGGCTCATTCAAATACGTAACCACGCCTACCACTCGTCCCGCCACCTCGGCGTCTTGCGGCGTCCGCCACATCTCGGGTGAACAGCGCGACAGTGTGTGTGGCTGCATAATCAATCGCGATCTGTCCTTCTGGAACCAACCGCAACGATATCCTTGCCGCGGCTACACAAAGTACAGCGGCCGATCATATTCATTATTCCAATCGGCGTCTTCCACCTGGCGCCGTGATGTGTCGACCAGCACCAGGCTTCCTGGACGCAAAATCGGCCCCATGCGACGATCCGAGAGCCCAATATGTCCGTAACGATAACGCCCCTTCGCGAATCGCTCCATTCCCGGAAATTCGCTGCCAAGTTGAGCCGGCACCTCAGATAAAAGTTTGGTTTGATCCGGCTCACTGGTTCGCCCGGACGGATTGATACTCTCATCCGGAAACATTTGGGGCCCGCTCAGGTGCGTCAGCGGGGAAGGCAACGAGGCGGCGTCACGAAACGTCTCCTCAAACGGAACGTCATGCCAGCTCGTGATGTGCAGTGGATTTAAATGGTAAATCGCGGCCAGGGAATACAGTTTATGAAGACTGGGCACCACATTGCGGTTCTCGATGTCAGCCAGCCGGCTGATTCCCGCGGCACATCACCATTGATCCCTGACTTCTTTTGGCGCACTTCCATTAAAGTCTGTTCTGACTCGAGACACGTATCGTATCGAGAGATGTGGTGTGATCGTCGTGCCGCCTTCCATTGGTGAACAGAAATCCTGTAACGCGCTTGTTGCCATAGCAGGAGATGCTCAAAGGTCGGATTGCCTGTGGCCATCAGGCCGCATCCAAATAACGTGTCCGCTCACACTCTGCTATCCTGCCAAACTATGGATTCTTACCACCTTTCACTAAGGCGGACACTTCGCTTTATTGCTCTCTTTATCATCGTCGTTATTCCCGTCCATGGCCTTCACGCGCAACAAGCTGCTGCGGAACCCCCAGCGAATTCCAGCGCCAACAGTAACCCGGAATTCCTGGCGACAGCCGATGAAGTCCTGCAAGAGATGAGCGAAATTACCGGCTGGAAGTTGAAGCAACCTCTGAAGAGAACCATTCGCTCTCGCGCCGAGATTCGTGCCTACGTCATTCATCAAATGGACGACGAAAAGGATGCCAAGGAGCGCTACGCCTCAGCGAAAAGTGCGGAAGCATTTGGCTTGGTACCTAAAGGCTTCGATTTCGATTCGTTCCTTGTCGACCTGCTTACGGAACAAATCGCTGGTCTCTACGATCCCAAAACTCACGAGTTCTATATCGCCGATTGGATCACTCCGGCCGACCAACGCATGGTCATGTCCCACGAACTTACCCATGCCCTGCAGGACCAATACTTTCAGATCGAGCCGTGGGTAAAGGCCGCGCGGCCCAATGATGACGCCGAATTGGCCCGTGAAGCTGTACTGGAAGGTAGCGCGATGGCGGGCATGTTGGAATACATGCTCAAAGACAAGGGCCTCAAGCTCCAGGAGCTCCCCGATATCGATCCTTCTGTTTTCGTGGGCGACCTCAGCGACACGCCCATGCTAAAAAAAGCCCCGCCCTTCATCAAAGACTCTTTAATGTTTCCCTATTTCGCAGGTCTTTCCTTTTCCATGTCAGTATTGCGCTCCGGCGGTTGGCCCGGCTTCTCCAGCGTTTTCGCGCGGCCTCCCGCAGACACCCAACAAATCATGCATCCTGAGATTTATCGAGCCGCGAGAGTCCCTGCTGCCTTGCACACCGATTTACCGTCAAACATCCCC
This sequence comes from Candidatus Acidiferrum sp., assembly GCA_049691535.1. GTDB lineage: Bacteria > Acidobacteriota > Terriglobia > Acidiferrales > UBA7541 > Acidiferrum. The sequence goes on along the minus strand of JBAVNY010000658.1, from coordinate 4,250 downwards.
GACGACACCTGGACCAAACTCGAAGAGAATTCACTTGGCGAATTCGGTTGGAAAGAGGTGTTAAAGCAATATCTCGACGAGGACCGAGCCAAGACGACGGCAGCCACTTGGGATGGCGACGATTACATAACGTTCGAACAAAAAGATTCCAAACGCTTGATGCTCTTCACGCGGATTCGCCTCGCCACCGTCGAAGCGACTGCACATTTCTTCGGTCAGTATTCTGAAGTATTAGAAAAGAAATATCCCGACCACCATCATTTGTTCCGCCGCCCCGATTTCTTTTCCTTCACTGCGCCTTCGGACCCTGTTTTTCTTCGCTGTTTTGAGCGGGAATGCATCACCTTGGAGGGCGGTAACCGTGCGCTCTTCCTTCAGTGGAACCAGAAACTCGGCTGGGAAGCCATTCCGGAAGAACCGAAGAAGCCCGACGACCAGGATATTAAGAGCACACAAGTTCTCTTCGCCCGCTAATTCCGCACTGCGCTTACGCCTCATGTGCGGCTTGATTCAGTAGTGGTGCGGCTTCGCAAATTGCTCTGCGCGCTTCAAGCCGTCTTACTCGTTGCTGGAATTTCGCTTGCAATCGCTCTGCACGTGCGGCCGCATACGGATCGCGCGCCAGTTTGCGTGCCTTGGCCAGCTTCGCCAAGCCCAGGTTTGCATACTCCAGTGCCCGTGCGAAATCGCGAGCCTGCCTCTCATAATGAATCGCCAGTTGTTCGCAGGCCACGATTCCGTCCTGAGAGTCATCAACAAGTTCAAGCCACAGCGTAGCCGCCGCCAGCGCATCGCCTCGATGCTTGGCCATTTGCGCTAAATCACGCGTAGCTTGCGGCCGAAACTCCGCAGGTAGCCCTGCATCAAGCGCCCTGGTACACGTGGAATGCGCGCGGTCACGATCGCCTCGCCGACGCAGAAATTTCGACAAGCCAAACAAGTCCAGCGAATCCGTCTCGTTGCCGGCGCCTTCCTGTTCGTCCAGCATCGTGTTGATTTTCCCGTACAGCGCCGCAAGCCCACGCAAATCCATCTGGTTGTGCTTCACCACGCCCGCCAGCGGATCAGCCACGCCGCCACGCAAGTAATCGAAGTAATACTGTGGAATCAGCGCGGAAGATACGTCATCTCCGCGATGCCAGCCCAGTCGCTCGGCATCCAGGACATGTCGTTCCAGTTCCACCAACCGCACCGACCCGAGTCGCAGCCTCCAAAGCGCTCGCGCGGGATGCAACAGATCCAGATGTGCCGCCAGGCGCGGAACCTTAATCGTCCGCGTCATTGTGAAGCGATTCTCAAGTAGCGGCCAGTCAAACGATTTCCCGTTAAAGGTAACTAGCACCGGACGCTCCGCCAATCGCGCGGAAAGCTCCTGCAACAGCGAATGCTCTTCAGAAAAATCACGCAGAAACAGCTGTTCTACCTGCAAGCCTCCCGCGTCCCACCACGCCAGGCCGATCAGGAACGCATATGTCCCGGTCCCGCCGCTCAGTCCGGTCGTCTCCGTATCCAGAAAAAGCCACTTCTCCGGATCTTCCAAGGCCGCTCGCGTGCGTTTCGAAAGGGCTTCATGGCGCGTTCGTGAAAGTAGTTCCAAGGCCACCGAGGAAGGTTGACAAAATTCCGGCGTAGAGAACCAATTGCGGATGGCCAGGTGCTCGCCATACTGATTACGCGCGATCCCGGCTCCCAATAGTCGCCCCAGCGGGTCCACCTCATCGGGGGCGCGAAGCGGCGAAGGCTTCGAAACCACTCCGCGCGCCGGACGCAGAGCCGAGAGTCGCGAAAATTTGTCAGCTAGGTTTCCCATCGCTCCCAAGTCTCAGCCGCACAGCCGATCTAAAATCGCCAACGCGGCTTCCTTGGCCCGTGGCGCCAGGTCTCCCGCCGGTCCCACGCACGAAGGACAACCTTGATCGCAAGGGCACGCCTGAATCATTTCTCGCGTTTTGTGGATGAGCAATTCGTGCGCCCGGTACAACGGTTCTGAAAATCCAATGCCTCCGGGATAGGCGTCATACAAATAAAGATTCGGCTCAAAGAATTCCTTAGCCTGCGTGCTTACCGCCTCTTCCATCCGCACCGGCGTGAACTCCTCACCCTCAGCTCCCGGTGCAGGCGGCCGCTCCCCAATCGCCGTACCAAGATCGCGCCCATCGCACATCAGCAGAAGAGTTGCCACCGATTCCATCGCGTGCAGCAGGCCAAACATTCCCGACTGCCGCTCGCTAATCGAAAATGGCAGCGATTCCAATAACGGGCGCTCCAGCGTCATCCAATACGAAGTGGTATGCATCTCGTTTTCCGGAAGTTCCAGTTTTCCCGAGCCCACATTTTCATTGGTAAAAAACTTAATCTTCTTGAAGCCCACCACCTGCGAACGCACCAGCACATCCCCATGCGAACGTGTCGCCGGGATTTCCGGCTGCTGCTCCGACGCTCGCGACGTCTCCGCAATTTCCAGCACCCGCACCTGGGTGTACCGAATCGCGTCCGTGTAATAATCCAAGTTGACCTGCTTGACGTATGCCTTGCGCTCCTTGAAATCCAGATGCTCCACGTGATATTGCTGCCCGCCATGAATGTAAATCGCCTTCTCATGCACGAACGTCAGCGCACTGGGGAAATCAACCTCACCAATCACCAGTGGCGCTCCGGTGATATCGATAATCACGAAATTGTCGCTGGTTACCGATCGCAGGCTGATGGTGTCCGCTGGATACGCCTCGTGCGTCCAGTGATAATTGTCCCCCGCCAAATGTAAATAGCCCGCCTCCGCCAGTCGCGCGCACAAATCCCGCACATTTACTTCGCCGAATTTATCGTCCGGGCCAATCGGCAGTTCAAATGCCGCACACTTCAGGTGGTTTACCAGTATTTCCAAGTTATCTGGCTGAATAAACGCATGCTCCGGCGTATTCCCGAAAAAATAATCCGGGTGCCGCACGATAAATTGATCCAGCGGTGCAGATGACGCCACCATCACCGCGCACGAACTTCCACTCCGCCGTCCCGCTCTCCCCGCTCTCTGCCACGTGGCCGCAATCGTTCCCGGATAGCCGGCCATCACCACCGTATCGAGCGATCCGACATCGATTCCCAGTTCCAGCGCAGAAGTCGTAACCACCCCGCGAATTCGCCCATCGCGCAAACCCCGCTCAATCTGTCGCCGCTCGTTCGGCAAATAGCCGCCACGGTATCCACGGATCGCTTCCGGTTTCCCCGGCAACTGCGGATTTGCCTGCTGCAGATACGTGAGAATAATTTCCGTGTGCAGCCGCGAATTCGCAAAAACCATCGTCTGCAAATCGTGCTTCAGAAATTCCTGCGCCACCCGCGACGCTTCATTGATGTAGCTCCGGCGAATACCCAGCGCCCGGTTCACGACTGGAGGATTGTAGAAAACGAAGGTCTTCTCCGCCGCCGGTGCTCCGTTCTCCGCTTGCACTTCCACGCTGTCTTCAATGAGCCGCGAGGCTAACCCGCCCGGATTGGCAATCGTCGCGGAGCAGCAAATGATTTGCGGATCGCGTCCGTAGAATTTCGCTATGCGCCGCAAACGTCGCAACACATTGCACAAGTGGCTGCCGAACACTCCCCGGTACGTATGCAGCTCATCGATCACGATATACCGCAGATTCTCAAACAGCCGCGTCCAGCGTGTGTGGTGCGGCAAAATCCCGGTGTGTAGCATGTCCGGATTCGTCAACACGATGTGGCTTTTTTCCCGGATGGCCTTCCGCGCATCGCTTGGCGTGTCTCCATCGTAGGTAAACACTCCGAAGCGGTTATCCAAACGCTGGTTCAGGTCATAGAGCTCCGCCAGTTGATCCTGTGCCAGAGCCTTTGTAGGGAAGAGGTACAGCGCCCTCGTGTCCGTGTCCTTCAGAATCGCGTCCAGCACCGGTAGGTTGTAACAAAGCGTTTTGCCGGAAGCCGTCGGCGTCACGATCACTACGTTCTTGCCGCCATGCACCGCTTCCGCCGCTGCCGCCTGGTGCGTGTACAGTTGCCGGATCATTTTGCCGCTGTACGCCCCGCGCACATCCTCATGCAGCCATTCCGGGAACTCCGCCCATTGTGCCGCCCGCGCTGGGTAGTGCCGCACCGCAGTCAGCACTTCGCCGTTGTGATCTCTCGCAGCAAACGTGTCCAGCACTTGCCCCACGCGTGTCAACTCCGAGGAAATGCCCATTCCCTCTAAAGCAGCAGTCTTTGCCGTGCGCACGGCCAGTGAGTCAGCCATAGAC
>JBAVNY010000657.1:0-3286 GCA_049691535.1 Candidatus Acidiferrum sp. | reverse complement strand
CACAGATCGCGCTGGCCTGGCTGCTGCAGCGATCCCCGATGATGTTGCCAATCCCCGGGACCTCGTCGATCGATCATCTCGAGCAAAATGTTTCGGCGGCCTCACTACGCTTGACCAAGGAAGAATTCGAGGAATTGTCGGAGGTCACCGAATTGGTTGGGGCCCGCTGACTCCGGCCTGAACTCGTTGGTCTGACCCGCGCGCAAGCTCGAATAACGCGCACGAATGCTTTACGAAGATTTACCGACAATTACGTCCACGGTCCGTTCACCTTTGCACCTTAAGTCAGTTGATCAGCATCTACTGACAGTACAAACAGTTTCTAAAGTGACTGAGTCATCGTCATCGCAGGTGATACGTGCCTCGTCGCGTTACAAAGGAGAAGCCGCACAAAATGAAGCTAATCAAGTACACAACCCTTTTATTCGTCCTCGCTTTTATGTCATCGACCGGCACATTTGCAAAGGACAGCAATCGGCACTCGGTGGTGATCCCGGATTCTGTACAAGTCGGGGGCACCCAGCTGAAACCGGGCAAGTACGACATTCAGTGGCAGGGAACAGGCCCGGAGATACAGGTGAACTTCGTGCGTGATGGGAAGATTGTTGTCACCGTGCCGGGAACCTTGAAGACGAATGACCCCCATGTGACTGAAGACGACATTGTGACTGATACAACGAGCACCAATGCGAAGACGCTCAAAGAGATTGACTTCAGTCATAACAAAGAATCGTTGGTCTTTGAGCAGAGCGGCACGTAGCGCAAGCCCTGACTCGTCGACGCTCCAACTTTCGCTTTCTGCGGGCAACAGCCCGGCCCTTCAATCCGGGGCCGGGCTCTTTAGACACGAACTGTCTTAAAAAAACCGTATGCTGCTGTTGGTCGGGCCTGTGATTCTTGTTCTACAGATTCCCGGCCGCGGTACGGCTGCGCTGGCTATTGGAGATTATCAGTGAGTTCGAAATCATTTGCTGTGAATCAACTATCAGAGATGGCGGACGCCTCAGTGCGAGCCTCAGATGACGGCTCGGACATTGAACTCATTCGCACGAACAATTTGAAGCTTGATGCATTCGCCATGAGAATTGCCTGGGCATTCGCATCCATTGTCGTTCTGCTGGTGATAGTGAGCCTTCTCCTGGTGGTCGCTGGCTACGCTGGATCGAGGCTTCCTCTCTACTAACGACCGAGAACGACGGTTTGGTCTTCGGAGAAGGTGCGTACGCTGTTCCGGTGTAGAACTTTATGGACTTTGTGGGCAGTTTTACGCTTGCTGTACTTGGCGTTTTAACGCGCGTTCCAGTGTTCGATCGAGAGCTGCCTTTGCCTTCTGGTATTCGGCTTTGGAGATTTGACCCTTCTTGTGTTCCATTTCAATCTGGAACAGTTCATCCCGGATTCCTTCCATCAGCCCAGCTCTGCGAGTGTGTATAGCCACCACGCTTCGCGCCGCGCCTGACACATCGCTGCCTCCTGTTTGTGTGGTAGGCATCAAGGAAGAGTTCCCCTTCGGATACCTCACAGCACGGTTGGTAGACTGTTGCCGCCGTGCTATGTAGACGCCGCCGATAATGAGAAGTGCGGCAAAGCCGCCCAGAATCCACCACCGATATTTTTGCAGCGGATCAGGAGCGTCGATGGGAGGGCCCAACCCTCCGCCGGGACGGTTGTTGGAATGCGCAGCGGTAGCGCCGCCAGCAGAGCTTTCTTCACGCCAGCCCGAGCCTTGAGTACCGCTCTGCCGGCCGGTTTCGAGCGCGCCTTCGCCAGAAATGTTAAAAGCAAGATTTTGTCGATCCGTCGTGTTGGAAGCCACTTGCACAGTAGCGTCGGGTGCGTTTGGAAAGTGAATCAATTTGAAGCCGGCTGAACTAGCGGCTGCCTTGAACTGCATGGATTTCGACAGCATGACCATGAAATGCTCCAAAGGGTAGATCGACTTTGGATCAAGATTGGCGCTACCGCTGTAAGGAAGTTGGTAAGTCACTTCGAAACGTGTCACGCCCGGCCGCAATGGAAAGCCAAACGAGTAGCGATTCTTCTCGCGTTCGGGAATTGGCGCGGACTTCAGAGGGATGCCAGTTTCTGTAATCGCTGTACCGGAATTCTCAACGACACGCGCACCATCAGGAATATAGAACTCGAGGTTGCGCTCATTCATTTGGGCACGCGGCGGATTGGACGAATTCCGAACTCCGAAGTCCCTGGTGACGGTAATCTCGTCTTTCGCCGCCTGGATGCGCATGATGTCGGCAACAACTGCGATTCCTCCCACTCTCTTGGCGACGTCATACACTTCTACGGCTACCGACGCTGTTCCTGGAGGAGCCATGCGGTTATAAATGACGCCGTCATGGATAGCACGAATCAGGTGCGGAGTCTGGGCATCGTCGAGTTTGAAGCTGAACCGGCCCACGGCATCTGTTTTGGTCCGGCCCAACTCTCCCATTCCCTGCCCCAAGCTAAAAACAACGACTTCGTCTCCAATAGACGGCTTGCCAGTAGTGGAGTTTTTTACAAACCCGGCGAGAGTCTGGGCAGCGCCGAAACAGGTTAGAAGGAGGACGATGAGCGCGCCGTGGATGCTCGCGCGTATCTTGCACGCCTTACCTCCGCACCCTTCTTCACGCCTGTTGACGTGCTCGATCGAAATGATCTTCAGTAGATGTTTCACAACTTGTGTTTCCTTTCAAGTCGCAGAGCAAACAACACTTCGCGTTTGAGCCTTCAACAGTTCATTCTTTGGAATGTCCAAACTGATTTCGCTCACCGCCTATGTTCTATTTTGTCGCACTCATCGAGTTGGCAGGCCTTGTACTGAACTGGTTCACACTGCTCATTGCCGGATCGGAGATACCGGTGGCCTGCTCTGAGCACACCTTGTAGTAATACGTTGTCCCGGGCTGCAGATCCTGGATGCGCACCCGAAACACCATTTCACTGCGACCTGGGTTGATTCTGGTCGGAGACTTTGCGGTGAACTCAAGATGATTGGGATCTGTGCCGAAGCGAACGATAGCGTAATGCAAGATCGTTCCGCCCGGATTGGGTGTGGTCCACCTTATAAAAGCTAACGTGTCACTGACAGATTCGGTCGTCGGGCTTGCGCCATCCTGTACCGCGCCCGAATGTTGGCGTGCGTACGCGGAGCGAGGTCCTGCAACCAACGAGCCCATGACCGTAACGATGAGTGCGATCATGAGTCGTGGCGCTTGTGCTGTGGTCATATCTAAACCTCCTGTAAACGTGCCTGGCAAAACGCGGGTCATTCGGTGGACAAACGATG
>JBAVNY010000656.1:0-2979 GCA_049691535.1 Candidatus Acidiferrum sp. | reverse complement strand
CAAAGGGGCGCCCTTTTATAATGCGTTTACCGGGACCTAGCGGACTTCCTGACCCGATTCGACGGTACAATCAATTCATGATTGAAGAAAAACAAGTCTCTCCATTGCCCAAATGAGCTTGAAAACCATCGTGCAGAGCCTCGTTCCGATGCGATGGCAGCGAACTAGTAAGGAGGAACCGCTTTCGATAGTTTTGCTACTCCGAAATCCGCATTTGTTCACCGCTGCGGAGATTCAGCTTGCCGCCGAGAGAGCTTGGCATAGGTCGTTTGATGGTGAGGAGAAGGAATCCATGCATTTCGTCAAGCAGATGGACACCGTCACGCTAATGAAGGCTGGGCCGCACTTAATCAATTTCTTTTATTACCCCGGACCTTACGTCGAGAACCCAAAAGAGAACATGGATTGGCTTCCACACCCAAGTCAACGCCAAGCGTGGATACAACACTCAGGCTGCTTGGGAGTTGACTACATGAACGATGGCGTGAGCGTCGAGCTTGGGTACTGCGTGCTTTCACAGCTCATTGCAGAGATGCTCGACGGCAACTGTACTGGGATTTACATTCCGAGAGAACGAAGCCTCATTCCAAACGACGATTCGCTTTACTTGGAATTGCACAAACTTGGCTCCGCTTGTGAATCTGGCATCAACTTGAGCACGTAAATCCTGATTTGTCGTGCCGGCACAGATCCTTGACCGCTGTCCCACTCTCCGCTTCTCTCAACACCGCAATGATCTGCTCTTCGCTGAATCGATTTTTCTTCATACTCCTCCTCTTACCGCTTTATACCCGGAGAATTTCGGGGAGCAGGTCACGCGAAGGAATGAGTCTCGATGAGGAAGGTGATAGACTCCCATCAAATGGCCGCGATGAAACGAAAGTTGCCGAATATTCTCGCATGGGTGATGGCCGTAATTTTTCTGCAACTATCGCTTCTGGTATTTCCAACGTTCTGCATACCTGCACAAGAACCCCGGAACGTTCCATATTGTGAGTTGCTCGCTAGCTCACAGACCTATGAAGGGAAAGCAGTACTTACCACGGCAATCATTGTTCCCAACGAACACGATACGATGGTTTACGATGCCAGTTGCCGGCCAACATCGAATGACAACAGAAGTGCTGACATGCAATTCTCGAGTGATTGGACGACAACCAAACTTGGAAAGAAACTTTCAACGATTCTCCGGCACGATGATTCCGCGAAAGTAACTTTCGTGGCAACATTCTCGCAGAGCGCCGGACAGTATGGGATGCTGGCTGCCAGGTACAGGTTCACATTGATTCGCCTAATTTCTGTTGAGAAGACCCCGCATCAATAGAATCTTCATCCCAAATCACGTACCGTTACGAACTTCTCCGATTTCGGGCCCTGACGTGACAACTATTGAGGCGGAACTTTTGTCCGGTTCGCCGTTCGCAGCAGAACATACACAAACAAAAGAGGAATCGGTAGAGCAAGCAGCGACCACGCAGGTTGCTGACCGCGAATGACTCCGTTCACGCCGACTACCGCGGAGCCTGCTAGCCTTCGGGCCCGAGTTGGACGATTCCAGGCGACATTTTTTCTCTTCGGTGGTGCCATTGGGGCTGTCTTTTATGCAGCTTTGCTCGCGCGAATACCCGATTCACTTGTCGCAATTGTGTCGCTTATCGTTGGCAGCTTTCTCGCCTACCGCTTACGCAAACCTACGAAGCCTCAGTTCAGAGATGTCAGGTCCTGATTAGTTCGGGTCGCTTCAACAAATGGATTATAGTGGCTGCTTGTTCGGTAGCGCGTTCATCTGGCTTGTTGCCAATTCTCGCGGTGGCGTAGGTGGGTGTTGTGCAGATTAAGGTCGGTGGGGACGAGTCGCGCATGTCTATGGTTGCGACCAGCGCCTGTTTGATCTGGCTTATGGCTGCGTTGAGCCCGACAATGGGGCAAACGTTGACGGAGCGTATTGCTGACAAGCAAACGGCGGCAAAGCCCAGCAGTCCGGCACGCCCGCCGGCGCCGATCCGCGATCCGAACACGGCGGGGTATGTCAAAGCAAAGGAATTGCCGGACGGCGCCATCCCTTCGGCGAAGGAAGACGGGAACTTCATCATTGGGCCCACACACAAACCCGCCCCGGAAATGACCGCGAAGGAAAGCGTGCCGAAGGGTGATGTATTTGAATTCACCATGGAATCGAAGGACAGCAAGATTTATCCGGGAATCGCGCGCGAGCCTAACACGTTTGCCGTAGTGGACCCAGCGAATCCGAATAAGGTGATCGTCAACAGTTATGCTGCGCCGTATACGCGGCGGGTGGCCGTGTACGTTCCCAAACAATACGTACCGGGCACAGAAGCGCCTTTCCTGGTCGGGGCGGATGGGCCGGACCCGACGCTGTTTACGGCACTCGACAATCTGATCGCGGAGCAGCGGGTGCCGGTCATGATTGCGATCTCCATAGGCAACGGCAGCGGCGACGCACAGGGCAGCGAGCGGGGATTGGAGTACGACACGATGTCGGGGCTTTACGCGGAGTTCGTGGAGTGGGAAGTGCTGCCGCTGGTGGAGAAGAAATACAGCGTGAAGTTGACCAAGGATCCTGACGGGCGGGCGACGATGGGCTGCAGCTCTGGAGGAGCAGCGGCGATGGCGATGGCCTGGTATCACACCGATCTGTACCACCGAGTGCTGAGCTACTCGGGCACGTTTGTGTACCAGCAGTGGCCGTATAACCCGGAGACGCCGCATGGGGCGTGGGAGTTCCACGAAAGCATCATTCCTAACAGCGCGAAGAAGCCGCTGCGCATCTGGATGGATGTTAGCGATCAAGACATTCTTATCGTGCGGGACAACTATCATGACTGGGTCGTTGCCAACGAGCGCATGGCCGAGGCTTTGGCCGCCAAGGGATACGCGTATCAATTTGTGTTTGCCCGGAACGCTGGACACTGCGATCGCGGCGTGAAGGCCCAAACTTTGCCACTGGCGCTGGAATAT
>JBAVNY010000655.1:0-2795 GCA_049691535.1 Candidatus Acidiferrum sp. | reverse complement strand
CCTAAGAACCGTACTGGTGAATTTCTCCACATACGGCTCAAGCCTTTCGTTCCGCCCGTGTGACCGGACGCGGTTTCTCCACAGAAATCCCCTGGCTGTGAACTTGTTGATGGCAGGTCGGATGAAGCAGAACGCGGTTTTCCGCGCTGTCTGACCCTCCTTTCGATCGCCAGAGAAGGTGATGGCTGTGCCATCCGGTGATCTTGGTGATCTTTTGGTGACAGACAGGACAGAGGCCGTTCTGCTCTTTCCACAGGTGACTGAGCCAGCGCCTCCCTTTCAATCTGGCCTCCATATACACGTCCAGACGTTTTTCAAAATACGTTTCCCAGGTCAGATCATAGGGGTTGGCCTCTGCGCGGATCTTCGTATGCCGCTCGATGCGGATAGACGAAGCCGCGAGCAGCCGAACCACTTTGACCTGCCCCTCCTCATCTTTGAGGTAGCCAGTAAACACCCAACGATTGGGTCCTTCATCGGGAAAGTATTTGTCTTTCACCCACCGGCGCGGTTTACGCCAGTGTCTACGACGTGCCCATTTCCAAATCGCCTGAAAGATGGCGTGGTCAACCGCATGGAAAATCGCTTCGACTTCTCACGTGACGATGATAGAGTGCCCATCCACGTATCTGCGGATTGAGTGCTACGATCAACTCGCCAGCAGTCAGGTCGCGGCTTTCTTTGATACGCGTCCTGATCTTGCGGAGGAATGCCTTCACGTTCTTCTTTGACGGGGTAATGAAGAACTTGGGGCGTTTCCCCCTGCGATATTTGCGTATCGTTTGCCCAAGGAAATCAAACCCTTGCTCGATATGCGTGACGACGGTCTTCTCCGTTGAGAGTTCTAACCCTCGTTCTCTCAGAAATTGCTCAATCAGAGGCTTCACTTCCTGTTCGAGTAATTCTTTCGAGTTTCCTTTCACACAGAAATCATCCGCATAGCGTATGAGGTTCACCTTGGCTCGCTGGCCCGCCTTCCCTCTCTTTGGGAAGTGAGAGGCAAGCAAGTGTTCTAGCCCGTCGAGCGTCATATTCGCAATCACAGGCGAGATGATGCCGCCCTGAGGCGTACCCTCTTCCGTTGGATGGAACTGATGGTTTTCCAGGTACCCCGCTTTGAGCCATTTCTTGAGCATGGCTTTTTCCAGGGGGATATGGGCCAACACCCATTCGTGCGAAATGCGGTCGAAGCAGGAACGTATGTCTCCTTCCAAGATCCACTCTGCTCGGTCGTTGCGACAGAGCGCAATGAAGCACGCTTCGATGGCGTCTGCGGTCGAGCGGGCTGTCCGAAACCCATACGAGTTTGGGTCAGCCGTCGTCTCGGCAACCGGATCAAGTGCCAGCAAATAGAGGGCTTGCATGGCCCGATCACGCATCGTGGGAATCGAGAGAGGCCGTCGAGCACCGTTGCTCTTGGGAATAGACACACGCCGCAGCGGTTGAGGCCGATATCCTCGCTGATGCAAAGCGAGAAGGGCTGTCATCTTCTGCTCCGGCGTCTTCCAGGTTTCCCCATCAACGCGACTGCGTTCGTTTGCCAGTATTTTCTGTCACTCGCCTGACAGCAAGGGCTTTGCCGCTAAACGAGCGGGTGAGCAAGCGTTGTAAGGCTTTCACCTTGTTCCACTTGCCCTCCTGAGTTGCCTGCGCGATACGGGTTTGGAGCCGACGAACCGTCCGTTCAGCATGACGCCAGTTGATCTGGTGCCAGTCCAACGGCAGGTCGGTGGTCGCACCAACAGAGGGGTCTGAAGCATGAGCGAGAGAGCGTTTCCGTCGTCATCTGCTTTCCCTCCTTAGGTCGGTTCATCAAATATTCTCGCGCGGCATCCGACCAGAGGGAAGTCTGCCCGCTTTCGCGTGAGGTGATGTTGCAACCTCTATCCGGTCGATTACAGACCGGCCTTCGCTTCTTCCCTCCTCCTGTACCGGCCACACTACAGGTGGGCCTCACGGTCCACTTCCCTCACATGAGGAGCATAGCCGGCTTACCACGTTCCGCACGTGTACCATGCATGGGTTAGGTTCCGCCTCTCCGCCGGTGGCTCTCTTGTCTGCGTCAGGAGAATTTCGAGCCCCTGAACCAACCACGTTACCTTTTGGTCAAGCCTCTCAGCATCTTTGGCTTATTGTCGATCACGACGTTTATCAGCGGTTCACATATGTTAACCATACCATGCTTCGCGCCTCTCTCCTAACCGCTTGATGCTAGCAGTCACCTCGTCTCCTCACGGTTTCGAGATCGTCCTAACGGACGTGGCTACATTGTCCCAGGCGCACTTGATTCAGCGAGGGTTCGGCACTCGGGGGCAGAACCCCAGGTAAGATCCTCCTTTCGAGAGTCCTTACGGCTACACGTGCGACTTCGTGTCGCACCAAAATCGTCGACTCCAAGGACGCGGGGCGTTGGCGGCATTGGGGCCTTCTTTTTGGCTCGTCGCAGCAGGGTGTCAGCGCTCACTGGCATGGCGAATTGCTCAGTGAGTTGGGAGCCTGCTTGTCCACTGAGAACAACGGCGATGCAATCCAGCAGCGTTCCTAAACGGGTTGTTTGCCGAGCCGAAACGGGAAGATCCGGCAAGCGTTCGGCAAAGGTTTGCCGCTGGCAATGCTGATTCAAGCAGCGGAAACGCCGCACTCGCAAAACAAGCTGGACGATATGACCGCTGACCGGCAAGTCTTGTGGGGAGCGCGTGTAATAACTATGGACACGTCGCGAAACGTGTTGACAAGATGGGCAAACCGCTTTGGGACTGGTGGCATATGCTGTAATGGTCAGGATCTCCCTGAGA
>JBAVNY010000654.1:0-2559 GCA_049691535.1 Candidatus Acidiferrum sp. | reverse complement strand
GTTGCGCCGAGTACAGGCTGGAATCTGTGGTGAGCACTTCCAGGTAGGCAGTAGCTCCTCCCTGATACCGAACGCGCGCCAGACGAGTGGCGTCTTCCGCTGCGGCGACCAGTTTTTCCTGCTGCTCGCGATAGACGCGCTGCTTGTTGACAGCGATCAGAGCGTTGGAAACATCGCGAAATGCTCCGGCAATCGTCTTGTGATAATTAAGGACCATTTCCTCTTCGGTCTCGCGAGACAGTTTAAGTTGTCCGTGAAGCTTGCCACCTTCGAAGATCGGCTGGGTGAGCGAGCCGATGCCGTAAATGGTTTTGCCGGACACATCGAAAAGATTGGAAAACTCATTGCCGCCCAGACCCGCCGACGCGGTGATGGATAGCTGCGGGAAGAACTGGGCGCGCGCGATTCCAATCTGCGCGTTGGCCGCAACCAGCGTCTGCTCGGCCTGCTGAATGTCTGGACGACGCTCCAGGAGCTGTGATGGAACACTCGTCGGGAGATCCTGCGGTGGTGGCGCAAGAACCTCTGGGGCGGCGTGCGCCACGGGGCCGGGATTGCCGCCCAACAAAATGTTCAGCGCGTTTTCCTGTTGCTGAATTTCCTGTTCAATCTGCGGCAGTTGCGAAGTTGCGGTGTAAAGAAGTTGCTCCGCCTGGCGCACGTCAGAGAGTGGCGCCGAACCGCCGCGTTCGAGTTTCTCAGTAAGCTGCAGAGAATCCTGGCGAACGCGAATCGTCTCCTTGGTGATCTCCAACTGGCGATCGAGTGCGCGCAACTGAATGTAGGTAGTGGCGACCTGCTGCACGATGGTCAATTGCACCGCTCGCCGTGCCCACTCCTGCGCTAAGAGTTGCGCGCGGGCCGCCTCGGTTTGCTTGCGGTAGATGCCCCAAAAGTCCGGGCTCCAGGTTGCGCCGAGATTGAAGGTGCCGAAGGAGAGCGGGTTCGGAATGCTGAGCCCGGAAGTGGAGGGCAACGTGGCGCCGATAGCCGTGCCGCCGCCAGTAATCTGCGGAAATTCCTGCGAACGCGCAATCTGCACTTGCGCCTGTTGCTCGAGGACGCGCTGTGCCGCGATTCGCACGTCATAGTTATTTACGAGAGCCGTTTGGATTAATGCCTTCAGTTCTGGCTCGCGGAAAACTTCCGCCCATTTTTCATCACCGAGAGAATTCTGAGTGCTGCTGATGACCGGAGTATTGTCTGCTCCGCGAAATGACGCGGGTGCAGCATAAGCGGGACGTTTATATCTGGGACCAACATTGCAGCCGACGATAAGAAGGGCTGCGGTAGCGATTACGAAAATGAGCGTCCGACTCCGTGAGACGTTCTTCATTCCGAATCTCGTCATGCTAGATCTCCGAGCGGCGGAGGCTGAGGTCCGCTGTCGGGAGGAACCGGTTCGAAGTTTTTCGAATCCATGGTGGTACCTTTGCCACCTCTGACGAAGCGATGCGAGAGGTATTCGACGACCGCAAACGTCGCGGGAATAAACAAAAGCCCGATTACGGTGGAGAGGAACATTCCGCCAACAACTACTGTGCCGAGAATTCGTCGAGATGCCGCGCCGGCTCCAGACGCGGTCCAGAGCGGCAAACAGCCGAAGATGAAGGCGAGCGCAGTCATTACAATGGGGCGAAATCGGAGCCGTGCCGCACCGAGCGCCGCTTCCGAAATGCTTTGCCCGCTTTCGTAGTTTGATTTAGCAAACTCCACGATAAGAATCGCGTTCTTGGCTGAGAGACCGATCAGCATGATCATGCCAACCGTCGCAAAAATGTCGTTTTCCAGCAACCGGGCGCGCAGCGTGATGTAACCGCCAAGAATTGCGACCGGAGTGCTGAGCAGCACGCTGAACGGAAGCGTCCAACTCTCGTAAAGAGCGGCGAGAATCAGAAACACGAACAACAGCGACAAGCCGAAGACCGCCCACGACGGCACGCCTCGTTCCGCCTGCTGTTCCTGGAAAGACATACCCGAATAATCGAAGCCTGCGCCGGGCGGCATGGTTTTCTTGAAGGTATCTTCCAGCGCGGCACGAATTTGACTAGAGCTGTAGCCGGGCGCGCCGACGATGTTGAGCTGGGCGGCGTTGTATTCGTTGAAGCGAAAAATGAATTCCGGTCCGGTAATTTTCGTTACTTTTACCAACGCTGATAGCGGAACCTGCCCACCGTTGGCGCTGCGCACGTAGAACTGATTGATGTTGCTAATGCTGGTGCGGGACGTACCTTCCGCCTCCACATACGTTTGCCACTGCCGGCCAAATCGGTTGAAGTAATTCACCAGATAGCCGCCCATGAAGGTCTGCATGGTGGTGTAAATATCCGACAGGCTTACCTGTTGCTGCAGCGCCTTTTCGCGATCTACGTCGGCGTAGAGTTGTGGTACGGCCGGCTGATACGAAGGAATAGCGCCGCCGATCTCCGGCCTGGTTTTGAGCGCACCTATAAAGGCGAAAACGTTCTTCGTTAAAGTTGCAGGATCGTCGGTTCCGGAACGATCTTCAATCACCATGGTGACGCCGCCGGAGGTGCCGATACCTGGAATGGATGGAGG
>JBAVNY010000653.1:0-11195 GCA_049691535.1 Candidatus Acidiferrum sp. | reverse complement strand
AAGAACATCTGCGAAACAATCGACACGCATGACGAAGCGCTCTTCTTCAAAGCCATAGCGCAATTCGCGGAGATGGAAGGTGCGACCATGCATGGAACCGCCGCGACGCTCGGGAGAATAGACGCCGGCGCCGAGCCACTCGAAATAGCTGGTGTCGATGCCATCGACTTTGACGTTGAGCATGGTAGAAGGCGCCAACTGGTAGGCGCGCTCGGGCATACGCTTGATGGGCTTGGCTAATTCTTCGGGAGCGGTTTGGCCCAAGGCGAGATAGACGCCAGTGAGATGCTTGCGGAAGAGCGCGTCGAACTCCGCATCGTTGGCGGTGCTGTGTTCCGGGCCGAACCACCAGCACCAATCGCTGCCTTCTGCAGCGAGGAGAGATTCCTGAGCGGTGGCCAAGGCGGTCTTGGTGGGGGCATTTTCGCGGCCTTTTTGCTGGGCGTCGAGCCCGCGGCCATAGGCCTCACGCGCGTCCCAAAGAAGATCCCAGGCGGCAACATCTTCAGCGTGGCCAATCCAGACATCGAAGTTGGCATTAATCCAGGAGGCGGGAAAAATTCCGCAGGTGGAAGGAACGGTGCCAGCCGCGGCAATGGTTTCGCTGGCGGTGAGTGCGCGGAAGTCGTTGTCGTTGGAGATGCGACGATAGAATTCGCGAAGAAATTGGCGGCCATTGCCCGGGTAATATTCCCAAGCGTTTTCACCGTCGAGAAAGAGACAGACGGTGAGGGGATTTTGCCCCTTCACAGATTCGCCAAGGTGCCGCAGACGAGAGTGGAGATCCTGCGCTGCAGCGGCGCCGTCCATGCGGCTGTACACGAAGCCGATTAAATCAGAAAGATGGTGATCGCGGAAGAGGCCGGTGATTCCGGTGTTGGGAAGTTGAATGCGACACGGCTGGTAGAGCCGCTCGGCGTTGGCGGGAATGCCGGTGGAGTCGCGGAAGAATCCGACATTAAGGGTACGACCGAGCACACCTTCATCGGTGCCAAACCACTGGAAACCTTCTTCGGCGGCGATTTGCAGAGTCTGGTCGGAGACGGAACCTTCAGAGGGCCAAAGGCCGACGGGCTTCGCGCCAAAAACGCGCTGGTGATATTCCTTGGCGCGGCGCAACTGTTCGCGAGCATCTTCGGGATGGCGATAGGCGCGCCTGGGCAGCGGCGTGCCGGGATTGGCAACGCGGGCCACATCGGAATCGCAGACCAGCGGGAGAATCGGATGATAAAAAGGTGTAGTGCTGATTTCGATTTGCCCACGCGCGGCGGCTTCGCGATGCGCCGGCAAAATCATGCCGATGATTTCGTGCTGTTTGTCCTTTAGATCGGCTTTGTCTTTTTCGGTGAAGTCTTTGCCGCGATTGGCAAGGCGGCTGACGATGGGGTCTTGAGCAAGCCACTCTTCATCCATCCAGGCGAGTTGCGAGAGCACCTGCAGATCGCGCCAGTCGCGCGGGGTGAAGGTAACGACAGCTTGTGCGCCGCTGGCGGGAAGCGACCACTCGTAGAGTTCGACAAAGCGAGGCCAGCGGGACATCAGGCGTTCGTGATTGACTTGAAAAGCGCGGGCGAGGATTTCGGCTTTATCTTCGCGGGTCAGATCGGTGGCATTCTTGAAGGCGAGAGTGAACCAGGGTTCCTTGAATTTGCCGCTGGCATATTCTTCGAGCTGCATGCACAAGGATGGAACCATGTTGAAGGTGGCGTGGAACTTCGGGTATTCCTCCAGGATTTTGACCATGCCAAAGTAATCTTTGGTGGCATGCAAACGCGTCCACGGCAAAACGTATTGGCCGGTTTCCGGGTCGCGATACTGGGGCTGGTGCATGTGCCAAAGCACCGCCAGATTGATGCGATTCATTCCCCGTCTCTCTTCCTGAGCATGCTTGGTAACGGTCTGCGTATAAGAATAATAAGAAATCTCCGTGGAGTGAACTGAGATCCGCAAATAGCAAAGAGCGGATCGGTGGTTACGGACATCCGTAAACGGCGGCTCACTCTGGGCGCCGGCAGAAGCGAATAGATCCAACGCAAGCGCGTGGCGCATGCTGCCGAGCGAAGAGAGAAGAGGCCGCGATGGCGTGTCGACGCTACTCCCCATGTTACACTCACGGTTCGCATCATGCGCATCCTCGATCGCTATATTGTCCGTGAAGTTGTGCGCCACGCTCTTCTGGGACTGCTCATCTTTACGTTCGTCCTGTTCGTCCCCAAACTAGTGCGGTTGATGGAGCTGTTTGTGCGGCATTCCGGGTCTGGATCGCAGATTGTGGAACTGTTTCTGTGCATCCTGCCGGGAGTGTTGGTGTTCACGCTGCCCATGTCAGTGCTGATTGGCGTGTTGCTGGGCCTCGGGCGCATGTCGATGGACAGCGAAATTATCGCGCTGTCGGCGTTGGGAATCAGTCGGAAACGAATTCTGCTTCCGGTCGGGGTGCTGGCGGTGGTGGGCGCAATGCTCACGCTAATGATGACGGTGTGGCTGGCGCCGCTGAGCCTGCGGACATTTCGTCAGATAGAAGCCGGGCTGCTGAACTCGCAGATCTCATATCTGGTGCAGCCTCGAGTGTTTGATGAGCGATTTCCGCACATGGTGCTGTACATCAATGATGTTTCGGCAAGCGGAACGCGATGGACGGGTGTGTTTCTGGCGGAGGCGGGCGGCGAGAGCGGATCGCGGATTACGTTGGCGGAGAGCGCGATTGTTATTGCGGATCCGGGTCAGGGCAGGTTGGAACTGCACTTGAATGATGGATCGACGCACGAATTTACGCGACAGGATCCCAATCATTATTCGGTAACGGCGTTTGGACGCAGCGATTGGCCGGTGGATTTTGTGGGAGCCCCGGCGAAAGAGCGCGAGCTGAGCAATGCAGAACGCAGCATGGGAGAGCTGTGGCGCGAGCGCGGAAAGAATTGGCGGGATGCGCGAGTAGAGTTGCACCAGCGATTTGCGTTCCCGGTGGCGTGTTTCGTGTTCGCGCTTATTGCCGTACCGCTGGGGGCGCAACCACGGCGCGGCGGACGGGCGGCAGGGACGCTGATTGCGATTCTGGTAATCGCGGGCTACTACTTGCTGTTCATCATGGGTGCGGGATTGGCGCGGCAAGGGGTGCTGTTGCCAGCGGTGGGCATGTGGATTGCGAACGTGGTGCTGGCGCTGATCGGCATAAATTTGTTGCCGCGGATGGAGATGTATCGCAGCGAGAAGTCGCCGTTTTCGTTGATTAACCGATTCAGCGCGTGGTGGCGATTGTTGCGGCGACAGAGAACGCGGGCCATGGCTAAGGCAGGAGTAGCGCGAGGGCAGAACGGTAGCGTGCGGCCGCCATCGGCGGTATCTCCGTGGAATATTCCAACGATTGTGGATTTGTATGTGTTGCGGCGATTTTTCTACTACTTCGCCGTGATCATGGGCGCATTTATTTTGCTGTTTGAGACGTTCACATTTTTCGAATTGCTGGACGATATTGCGCGACGGCACATTTCGTTCATCGTGGTGGTGAATTATTTTCGGTACTTGATTCCCTATCTTGTTTATCAACTGTCGCCGCTGGGCGCCCTGGTGGCGGTGCTGGTGACGTTTGGGGTGATGAGCAAAAACAATGAAATCGTGGCGTTCAAGGCGAGCGGGATCAGCTTGTACCGGTTGGCAATACCGCTGCTGATTACGGGATTGCTGCTGGCATCGGCGTTGCTGCTGTTGGACGACACGTATCTGCCGTACGCGAACCAGAGGCAGGACGCGTTGCGTAACCAGATTAAGGGTAAGCCGCCACAGACGTACACGCGACCGCAGCGGTGGATCTTTGGGGAAAACTCGAAGGTATACAACTACGATCTGTTTGATCCAGCGGAGAAAATGTTTGGCGGGTTGAGCGTTGTGGAGCTGGACCCAACTACATTTCAGATGAAGCGGCGGGTATTCGCCACGCGAGCGCGCTGGCTGGAGACGGAAAAGACCTGGGTCCTAGAGTCTGGATGGATCCGAGACTTTTCGGGAGGCACGATCACGCGGTACGAGCCGTTTAAGGTGACAACGCTGGCGGAACTGATAGAGCCGCCGACTTATTTTAATCGCGAAGTGATTCAGGCGTTTCAGATGAGCTGGCGCGATTTGGGAAGGTATATCGAGGGGCTGCACCGGGCGGGATTTGATGTGTCGTCGCTAACGGTGCAATGGCAGAAGAAACTGGCGTACCCATT
The DNA here is from genome assembly GCA_049691535.1 of Candidatus Acidiferrum sp. Classification (GTDB taxonomy): domain Bacteria; phylum Acidobacteriota; class Terriglobia; order Acidiferrales; family UBA7541; genus Acidiferrum. Next base: position 6,987 of record JBAVNY010000653.1, on the reverse strand, counting down.
GATTGCGCCGATCAGCATGATGCTGGCGATTCCGTTCGCGGTGGTGGTGGGGAGCCGTGGGGCGGTGGGCGGGGTGGCGTTGGGAATCGGGATTGGGATTTTTTATTGGGCGGTGTCGGCGTTGCTGGAGGCAATGGGAGGGATCGGGCAGTTGCCTCCGGCGCTGTCAGGGTGGTCCCCGGATTTGATATTTTTCCTGTTTGCGTTGTATTTCTTTTTTAAGATGCCGACGTGAGAGTTCGTGAATGGAAGGAGATTCGGTTTACTGGTGGGCGCAGTTGCTTGTGCCGGCAGGATGCCGGCGCTACCAACCCGGCTTAGAGCAGGGTGGCGGCTTGGGTAATGGCTGGGTGAGAGTCTTTCGGTGAAGTGAGTTTGGCGCGGACGAAATCGCGGGTGCCGCCGCCCTTTCCTGGGTATTTCTCGAAAATTTGTTTAAGGAGTGCGGGCATGTCTTTTGCCGCGGAAGGATGCTGGGCGAAAGCGATTTGTCCGGTGTCTTCGTGGGCGAGCAGGGCGATGGTGGCGCCCGCTTTGGAGATTTCCGTGGCTAGCGGGAGAAGCAAATCTGCGCTGGTATCGTGCAAAACTTCAGCGATGATGCGCACCCCATCTGGGCCGGTTGGTGCGGAACTGACGAGCAGTGCGGCGCGGGCTTCGGCGAGCTGTTGAAGAGTCGCGCGGAGGCTTTTGAAATGGGCATCGCGCTCGGCTAAGGCTTTGTCGATGGCGGCGCGGATTTCGTCCGGGGCGCAGGTGAGTCGTTCGGCGGCCTCGCGCAGAGACTGAAAATCGGCGGTGGCTAGTCGTTCGGCGCGGGCACCGCAGGCAAATTCGACGCGCCAGTCCTGGCGAACTTTGGTTACACGGCGAACGAGGACCATGCCGATTTGGCCGAGGCTTTTGACGTGGGTGCCGCCACAAGGTTGAAGATCCGCGGAGTCGATTTCGATAGCGCGCAGAATACCCTCGCGGTCGACATCTTTACGAACACCGAGCTGGGCTAACTGGTCAGCGGTGCCGTAGCGGACGGTAACGGGACGATCTTCGAAGATGGCTTTGTTGGCGGCGCGCTGGGCTCCTTGGAGAATTTCGGGAGAGGGCTCGGGACCGCGGAGGTCAATGGTGCAGAGATCCGCGCCGAGATGAAAGGAAACGGTGGGAAGGCCGAAACGTTCCTGAAACATGGCCGAGAGAAGATGCTGGCCTGTGTGCTGCTGCATGTGATCGAAACGGCGGGGCCACTGGACACAACCTTTGACGGAGCCGGAAGCGAGTTCCTGGTCGACGATGTGGACGACGTCGTCGCCTTCATTGCGGACGTCGAGGACATTCGCTTCAGCGAGGAGGCCGATGTCGTGAGGCTGGCCGCCGGAGGTGGGATAGAAGGCGGTCTGGTCGAGGATGATTTCCCAGGAAGGAATCGGGCCGCTGGGGCCCGAAATGGTGGCGCCGGGTTCGCAGGTGAGGATGCGGGCTTCGAAGTTCTGGAGGTAGGAGTCGTCGTAATAGAGTCGGTGCGTGGCCATGGTGTGAGAGGAAATTTTAGCATGGGAATTTTGGGGGATGGGTGGGACTGGGAAGATGCGGTGGGAGAGGGGGTCGAGATTTTCTTGGGCCGGCTGGAAACCGGCGCTACAGATCGATGGGAAGTGCAGGGTCTGGTTTTTCGGGGAATTGGGGGTTGTTGGATACACTAGAGGGATGGGAGTGCGTCTAATTGCTTTGGATATTGATGGGACACTGCTGAATTCGCGGTGGGAAGTTTCGTTGCGCAACCGAGCGGCGATTGCGGAAGCAACGCGGCGCGGGATGGAAGTGTGTTTAGTGACTGGGCGGCGGTACGACTTCGCGATGCTGGCGGCGCGACAGGTGGAATCGCCGTTGACGATGATTGTGAACAACGGAGCGATGGTGCGCACGAATGAAGGTGCGACGCAGCTGCGGCATTTATTGCCACGAGAGACGGCGCGGCGGGTGCTGCAGGCGACGGAGGCGTGGCGAGACGCAGCTTCGGTGGTGTTTGACCGGCCAAAGGCGAACCAAGTGGTGCTGGAAGCGATCAACTGGGACGACTCGATTCGTTCGGCGTATTACGCGCGGAATCGGGAATTTCTAGGCATGGCGAATCCGCTGGAATCGTGCCTGGTGGAGGATCCGATCCAGGTAATGTTCGCGGGAGCGATGGAGTTAATGCGGGAAGCGGAATTGGTGCTGCGGAGTGAGGCGTTCGCTGGAGAAGTTGCGCTGGCAGTGACGCAGTATGAGGCCAAGGATTTCTCGATGATTGATGTGATTCATCCCGGCGTGACCAAGGGAGCGACCCTGGCCGAATGGGCAGCTCTGCGGGACATTTCCGCGGAGGAAATTCTGGCGATAGGCGACAATCTGAACGACGTTGAAATGCTATGCTTTGCTGGTATTCCGGTGGTGATGGAAAACAGCGTGCCGGAATTAAAGATGCGGGGCTGGCACATGACGCGATCGAACGATGAGGATGGCGTGGCGGCGGCAATTCAGCAATTTGCATTGAGTGAGGCTACGGAGTGCGCGTGAAGTTTGAGTTGCGGGCGGTGATGGTTGCGGCGCTGCTGATGGCTGGCGCGACGCAGTTGCGCGCGGAGTATGTGGTGCTGCGCAGCGGCACGCGGCTGAACGTGACCAGCTACGAAATTATCGGGAATAAGTATCGTTTGCAGATGAAGGGCGGGGTGGTGGAAGTCCCGGCTGCGGAAGTTGCGACGATTGAGCCGGAAGAGATATTTGATCCACTGCCGGAGCCGCTTTCGCCGAAGACACCTTATTTCGATTTTATTCATGCGGCATCGCTGCGCTATGGGGTGGATGCGGACCTAATTCACTGCGTGATTGCGGTGGAATCGAATTTCGATCCGAGGGCGATTTCGCGGAAGAACGCGCGAGGCTTGATGCAATTGCTGCCGCAGACGGCGAAGCGGTTGGGTGTACATAACGTTTTTGATCCTCACGAGAATATCGACGCGGGCACGCGGTATTTGCGGGCGATGCTGACGCGGTACAACAACAATGTGAACCTGGCACTGGCGGCTTACAATGCGGGGCCGCTGCGAGTGGATCAGTACGGGCAGCGCGTGCCACCGTATCCGGAGACGACGCAATATATTCAGCGGGTGGCGCGGACGTATGCCAAGGTGAAGGCGGAGCAAGCGCGCCATGTCAACCAGCAAGCCGCATTCACGGGCATCCCGTCCGGGAAATAGCCCGCCCGCTTCCCTAACAGCTCTCCCAAATACGTTGTGTATTGTTTCTTTTGAGCAACTGTTCTTGCGGACAGTAATTACCTTGCTGCCTGACCTGCAGGCGGCTGAGCGCAGGGTGCGGCGGTCGCCTAAACTGAGAATGTCTTTATAAATCTCGGGCTCCGGTTATCTCTTCAGGACGATTCGCTCCGGAATCCGCACCAAAGGATTCGCATGGCCACCATTTCCCAGACTACCCCTGCGTCTGCTGTCGCTACGCCAGCACAGGCACAGCCAACAGCAACTGCAGTTCCGCCGGCAGCATCGCAAGAAGGACAGGGCGCGGCGACCGCGCAGCCATCGCGCCTGGTGATGCTGATTGTGGCGATGATGAAGAGCAAGCCGCACATCAGCGACTTGATATTTTCGCCGGGACGCTTGCCACAGGTGGAAGTCGATGGGCAACTGGTGGAACTGACGTTTCCCGGGATCACCAAGCTATCGGCTCAAGATACGGAACAGATTGGGCGCGAATTGATTGGCGATAGCGAGCACCACATCAAGCAACTGGAGACAAATGGTTCGGCGGACATTTCGTACGGCATTTCCGGCGTGGGACGCTTTCGTGTGAACGTGTTCCGGCAGCGGGGCACGTGCGCGGTGGTGATGCGCGCGATTCCCCGCAACATTCCAAATTTCGACCAGTTGAAACTGCCCAAGGTGCTGGAAGAGATCGTGAACTTGCGGAATGGATTGGTGCTGGTCACCGGACCCACGGGCTCGGGAAAGTCTTCGACGCTGGCAGCGATAATCGGCAGGATGAATGAAGAGAAGGCCATCCACATTTTGACCATCGAAGATCCGATTGAATTTGCGCACAATCACCGCAAGGCGACGATTCACCAACGCGAGTTGCACATGGATACTCCAACGTTTGCGTTGGCGCTGCGTGCGGCACTGCGGCAGGCGCCTAAGGTGATTCTGGTGGGCGAGATGCGGGATCGGGAAACGATGGAAGTGGCGCTGGAAGCTTCGGAGACGGGACACCTGGTGCTGTCGACGTTACATACGATTGATGCGGCGAAGACGGTGGAACGCATCATTGGTGTGTTTCCGCTGAGCGAGCAGCAAGGAATCCGGATACGACTGGCGAAGGCGTTTCGCTTTATTGTGTCGCAGCGGTTGCTGCCGCGGAAAGATGGCAAGGGGCGCATACCGGCGATCGAGGTGCTGAAGTCGACGATGCGCACGCGCGAGTATGTGGAGAAGGGCGAAGCGGAAGGCAAGTCGCTGCTGGACGCGATGCGGGATGGGTCGATTGACGGGATGCAGCACTTTGATGCGGTGATTGAGGACTTCATTCGGAACGGGATTGTGGATTTTGATGCGGGCATGAGCTACGCGACGAACGCTGGGAATTTGCGTTTGGATTTGACGGATTTTATCGAGAGCGAGCAGCGGGCGGGACGGCAGCAGCGCGGGCAGGAGACGGAATTGGAGATCGAGCGGATTTGAGAAACTAGATCTCGTTATTGACGGCTACGTGGTTACAAATCGGATTGTCTGACGTTAGAAATTTTCTTGTGCCCGGCTGGCAGCCGGCGCTAGCAACCCGGCTACTGAGGGGGAGCTTGCAGCGGTGGGGTCATTGGGGAATTCGGATTCTGGCCACTGTTGGTGTTGGGCGTACCGCTAGAGAATGGTGAATTAGGTGCGCTGCCGTTTGGAGTTGAGCCAAAGGGTGAGGCGTTTGGCGGGGGCACGCCACTTGATCTGCCGGTGAGGGTGTCTACGGATGGATCCCAGATAAATTCAAATTGCCGGTAATTCTTGGCTTTTTCATACCACATAAATGAGGCTTTATTGATTTTGCTGCCAACGCCAATGATGTTGCCGCCAACGACATTGGAAGCGCTGCTGTCGTCGGAGGGCGCGATGGATTGCGGCGTGGACATCTGATCGGTTCCGTTTTGCGCGTTGGGATCGGTGTTATTCGTGGAGTTTAGGGTGTTCTGAGTGTTGTTGCCCGCCGAGCTTGAACCGAAAGAACTATTCCCACCGAAGGAAGAGTTGCCACCAAACGAAGAGTTGCCGAAAGACGAATTAGAATTGCCATTTCCGAAGGAAGAATTCCCAAAAGACGACTGGTTGCCGGCAGGGCTACCGAATCCGGAGGAGGAAGCGGCACTGCCAAACCCCGGGGTGGACACGCCTCCGGCATTCACGGTGCGATTCTTGAGACTGCCGATGAGCTGACCGTTGGGGCCAACGTAGATGAGTCGCCAAGAGCCATCGGTGGGATTCATAGGATCGGTGAAGGCCTGGCGCATAAAGCGGATGCCGGTCTTGGGCTTGTAAAGATCTTCGAGCTGCGTCGGGAAGCGATGAGTCTTCTGATAAAAGAGACGAATCCCGCGGACGTATTGCTTGCCGCGCCACACCATCTCTTCTTCTTTTTCGCGCTGGCCTTCGGTAACAGCGTTAGGAGTAGCCGCGAGGGTGGCGAGGGTCAGGAGCGCGAGGAAAAACAAAACAATCATGAGGGCGTAACCCCGCTGGTTGCGGCGCGCTTTGCGAAGCATCGTAATGGAGTTCATACGGCAGGCTGCATTTCTAGCGCGTTAGAACCGCGCAATCCGGTGTTGGTATCTTCGAATTCGATGCGGTCGTTGCCGATATGTAGGATGCGGATATGGTTCTGAACGATTTCGCCTTCGCTGACGATGCGAACTTCTTCACCGTCGAGGAGAAACGCACGGCGGGCACCGCCTTGTGGCAAAGTGCCGTACCCATAAAACTTCATGCTTAAAACCGGAGGAGGCGGCGGTGGCGGAGGAGTAGGGCCGATGGGAGTGTGTACGGGCTCGGCAATTTTCACGTTGGGATCAACGGGAGGAGGAAGCGGGGCGGCGATAAAGATGTTGCGTCCAGTAGCCTTGTACTCGGTAGTTTCTGCGGATTTGAGTTGGTCGAAAACCTTGCCAAAGTCCTGCGCGTTGATGGGGGTGTAAGCGGTGGGGTTGAAATGGTACCCGGTCTTGCTCGTGGGGCTATGGCCAAAATAGAAAAACCAGACCAGCCCGGCAAAGACGATGAGCGCGGCCAGGGCAATCAATTCTTTTTGTTTCTTCTTTTCCGCCATCACGTTTTCCGAAAATAAGTAAGTAAGCTTAGGCTAATCCGCAGCGTTCCAGGAGCAACCTGACCGGGATTGTTCGAATCAAGCTGCAAACCATCGATGATGTAGGTGTTTTTGGAGCGCTGCAGGTGATTCAAGAAATTGACAACGCCGCTATAGTCGCCGGCGACGGTGAGATCGATTTCGACTTCATCGAGGCCGCGCCCGGCCAATTCCTTTTCCTTGAAACGTTTTTCGTCAACCTGGAGATGGGTTTCCTTGGCAAAGGTGGTCAGCTCCTGATCGATGGTGGAATAGCCACGGGATGCGGAAGGAAGAGCGGTCTCGAACTGGTCGAATTCTTTCAAGACTTGAGGGATTTTGGCGCGAATTTCGGAAGCGCGCTTGACGTCGAGCTTCATCAATTGGAGTTGACGATTTTCTGCCTGGAGCGTTTGCTGGGGATTCTCGCGGCCCGCGGAAATTTTGGCACTCAAATAGGCAAAAGTGATGTCGCCGATGAGGAGCACGGCCAGCCCGACATAGATCAGCTGTTTTTTCAGGCGTACGTTGTTCATGCTCCGCTCGTTGAGTACACGGCCTTGAAGTCCAAGGTCAAAGGATCGGCACTGGGTTGGCCGGGAGTTGCTG
>JBAVNY010000652.1:0-4815 GCA_049691535.1 Candidatus Acidiferrum sp. | reverse complement strand
TCAGGTGGCCCAGGGGCACAACATTTTGTGCCCCTGGGCCGCACGATTCTCACCGCTCGACAAACTCTCCGCGCCCTCTGCGCTCCGACCTCTGTGCCCTCTGCGGTAAATCTTTTGCCTTCTCCACACCTTGTCAAACACGCCGCTCCACCGTAAAGTGTAACGTTTGTTGCACTCACCAACGTCAACGCCTTTTCATCAAACAAGGAGCAATGTCCGCAACCAGATGCCCCCCAAGCCCAGCCGCGTCACGCGCGCCTCGCGAAAATCTAAATCCAAATTCCCTAATCCTCCCAACACTGGCCCCGCCTTCCAGAAACTCGTTGCCCTTATGTCCCGTCTCCGCGCCCCTGGCGGCTGTCCCTGGGATCGCGAACAGTCCCACTCGTCTCTCCGCACCTACCTCATCGAAGAAGCTTACGAAGTCCTCGATGCTCTCGAAGCCGCCGATGACGCCAAATTTGCCGAAGAACTTGGCGACCTGCTCCTCCAGGTCCTCTTCCATTCGCAAATTGCCCAGGAAGAAAATCGCTTCAACATCGCCGACGTCATCCGCGAAATTTACGAAAAAATGATTCGTCGGCACCCGCACGTCTTCGGCACCAAGCGCGCCAACACTTCCGCAGAAGTCCTGCGCAACTGGGAACTCATCAAAAAAGAAGAACAGCGTGCCAGGTCTCCGAACACTCCGGCCGCCGCAAAGAAAGACGCGCCCGAATCTCTTCTCGACGGCGTCCCGCGCGCCCTCCCCGCACTCCTTGAAGGCTATCAGCTCACCCGCAAAGCCGCGCGCGTTGGCTTCGATTGGCACAACGTCGACGGCATTTTCGAAAAGTTAGAAGAAGAAGCCCGCGAACTTCGCGAAGCCCTGGCCCACGCAGCTGCCGCCGCGAATGAAGCTACTGCGAATTCCTCGTCGAACTACGCCCCTTCAGCAAAACGTACAGGCGGTGAGCTGGGAACTGCTTCCCCCAAACATAACGCTCGCATCGAATGCGAACTAGGCGATATCCTTTTCGTCGCCGTCAATCTTGCTCGCTTCCTCAAGGTCGATCCGGAAATCGCCATGAAAAAAGCCAGCAACAAATTTTCCCGCCGCTTCCGCGAAATGGAGCGCCTCGCCCGCGCCCAAGGCACTACCTTCGCCAAAGTCCCCCGCGCCCAAATGGAATCGCTGTGGGAACACTCCAAACAATCCGAACTCTCAGAGGACTTCCCAAAGTGATCGCCTCACCTCGTTGTCATCCCGACCGGAGCACTCCTCGTGCGCAGTGGAGGGATCGCGGCAACCACTTAAACCATTCGCCTGACACTCCGTCCAACAAGCACGTCATGCCTAACGCAGTGAGAAGTCCCTCCTTTTTCTTTCCGAAGCTGTCGACTGTCAGCTGTAAACTCTCAGCTCTCCCATGACCCCCGACATCCAAATCCGCAAATGCACCACCCTCCCCGACTTCCACCGCTGCGTCGAAATTCAACGTGAAGTCTGGCACGAATCCGACCTCGAAACCGAGCCTTACGTCACCTTCGTCGTCGCCCATCAAACCGGCGGCCAGGTTCTCGGCGCATTCGACGGCGACACCATGGTCGGCTTCTCCATGTCCCTCGTCGGACTTCACGGCGCCACGCCTTACCTTCACTCCCACATGACCGGCGTTCTGGCCTCGCATCGCGATCGCCGCGTCGGCCGTCTCCTCAAGCTTTTTCAGCGCGACGATGCTATCTCTCGCGATATTCGCCTCGTCGAATGGACCTTTGATCCCCTCGAAATCCGCAACGCCCATTTCAATTTCAATCGCCTCGGCGGCATCTGCCGCAAAATCATTCCCAATTTTTACGGAGTTACCTCCAGCCCGCTGCATCGCGGCCTGCCCACCGATCGTCTGCTCGTCGAATGGCAACTCGACACGAAGCGTGTCATCGCCGCCATCAGCGATCTCACGCGCGAGCCCGAAGATGCCCCAGCCACCATCCATCTCCCTCCCGAACTCGAAGACTGGTCCAAGACCCAGCAAACCGATCGCCTCATCGAACTCCAGTCCCGCATCCGCGAGGAATTTCAGCACTGGTTCGGCAAGCAATACGCGGTCACCGGAGTTCGCTTCACCACCCGTGGCGTTGACTACTGCCTCGCCCCTTGGAGCGACTTTTGATCCCGCCTCTCCCGACGTATCCACCCACTGATCCACCCACCAACCACGTCATTCCGAACGGAGTGAGGAATCTCTCTTCCATCGCCAATAATTCGCGCAACTGCGGCCAGTTCTATCAACGCGTCGCCACAACTGTCATCTCGACCGGAGAGCCAGCGTCTTCTGCTGGCTCGCAGCGGAGAGATCGTGGCAACCTGCCAGCGTTTCCATCGATCGATCCGTCCACCAACCCCGTCATTCCGAACGCGGTGAGGAATCCCTCTTCTCTGTGCTGTAGCTTCCATCCAGCATCAAGCCATTCCACGTTCTAAAAAGGGACCCAACTATGCTCCTAGAAACCCTCACGCTTCGCGAAATTCACATGCAACTCATCACCCCATTCGAAACCAGCATGGACCGCGTCACCCATCGCCGCATCATTCTCGTCGAAGCCAATGTCAACGGCGCCGTCGGCTGGGGCGAATGCACCGCCGGCGAAACTCCGTTCTACTCTCCCGAAGACACCGAAACCGCCTGGCACGTTATCAACGATTTCCTCTGGCCCATGCTGAACGGGAAGGAGTTCGCCTCTGCCGTCGATGTCTGGCCGCTCCTCGAGCAAGTGCGCGGACACAACATGGCCAAGGCCGCCATCGAAACCGCCATCTGGGACGCTGAAGCCAAAAGCAAAAACGTTCCGCTTCACCAATTGATTGGCGGCCAGCGCACTGAAATTCCCTGCGGCGTTTCCATTGGCATCAAAGAATCCGTAGACGAACTAGTCGCCACCGTCAAAAAAGAACTCTCCGCCGGCTACCAGCGCATCAAATTAAAAATTAAGCCCGGCACAGACCTCATCCCCGTCCAGCGCATTCGCCAGGAATTTCCCCGCATCAAGCTCAGCGTCGACGCCAACTCCGCCTATCGCAAAGACGATTGGCCTCTCCTCAAACAGCTCGACAGTTTTTATCTCATGATGATTGAGCAGCCACTCGGTTGGGACGATATCTACGGTCACGTCGAAGTTCAAAAAAATCTGCAAACGCCCATCTGCCTCGACGAGTGCATCCACACTTACGAACAAGCTGAAGCCGCCATCGCTCTCGGCGCCTGCAAAATCATCAACATCAAACTCGGCCGCGTGGGCGGTTTCACCCAAGCTAAAAAAATTCACGACCTCTGCCAACGCAACAACGTTCCGGTCTGGTGTGGCGGCATGCTCGAAGCCGGCATCGGCCGCGCCCACAACATCGCTATGTCCACGCTTCCCAACTTCTCTCTCCCCGGCGACGTCTCCGCCAGCAAACGCTACTGGCGCCAAGACATCATCACTCCCGAAGTCACCGTCTCCCCCCAAGGCACAATCCAAGTTCCCACCACCCCAGGCATAGGCTACGTCCCAAATCTCGACGCCATCAACTCAATCGCCACCCGCACCCAACACCTCCAATAATCAGTTGTAGCGGCTACCTTCAGGTGGCCCTTCCGTCTCCTGCTGTAAGATCACAACATGTTGTGCCCCATGTCCGCACGATCTTTACCCGTTCACCCCACTCTCCGCGTCCTCTCTCCTCCGAACTCTGTGCCCTCTGTGTTAAATCTTTTCTCCCGAAAAATTCCGCACCAAGCAATCTCTCGCTATAATCTTAGTCACCGGATGCCTGTCCCCGATTCCCCGTGCGCATAGACAATTCCCACGGCTACGCCCCATCCCGCCGCACCGTCTGGCTCTGCCTTTTCCTCCTCCTCATCATCTGGGCCTTCAACTTCCTCGTCGGCAAAATCGCTCTCCGCTACATGCCCGCACTCACCCTCGCCTCCTTCCGTCTCGTCCTTGCCGGCATCTTCGTCCTCCTCCTCTATCCCATCTGCCGCCGCATGCCCATGTTTTCCGAAGCACTCGCCACTCACAAACAAAAACGCACCCTCAACGATTACTGGACCTTCCTCTATCTCGCCTTCTTCGGCGTCACCGTCAATCAAGTTTGTTTCACCGTCGGCCTGCGCTACACCTCCGTCAGCCACTCCGCCATCATCGTCGGCATGGGCCCCATCTACGCCCTTATCCTCGCTGTTCTTTTCCGCCTCGAAAAAGCCACGCTGCGTAAAGTTCTGGGCATGTCCATCGCTCTCGGTGGAGTCGCCCTCATGGCCGCAGGTCCCAACGTCGCGCACCGTTCTCCCACACTTCTCGGCGACGCCATCACTCTCGCTGGCTCACTCGGATTCGCACTCTACGCCGCACTCGGTAAGCGCGTCGCCGCCCGCTACGACGCTCTCACGATGACCGCCTACAATTTCGTATTCGGCGCGCTTCTCGTTCTTCCCATCGCCATACAACGCGCCATCGCGCTCGGCCCGCTCGAAAATTGGCGCGCCATTCCGCGGCCCGCTTGGGCCGGCATGCTCTACATGGGCTTGCTCAGTTCCACGCTCGCCTACCTCCTCTACTACTGGCTCCTCCGCTATCTCGAAGTCACTCAACTCGCCGCTTACAACTATCTCCTCCCCGTCTCGGCTACCGCGCTCGGCATTCTCTTCCTAGGCGAACGCGGCTCCTACCTCGAACTAGCAGGCGCAGCCGCCGCCTTGGCCGGCGTCTACTTCATCGAAGCCCCCCGCACCCGCTGACTCCCGCCGCCCCCAATCCCCAGGACCATCACGCCAATCTCCCAACTCTCCG
>JBAVNY010000651.1:0-2469 GCA_049691535.1 Candidatus Acidiferrum sp. | reverse complement strand
GAAATCGGCTTTGCCCTCGCCGTAGATGTCTTCGACGACGTAGGTGGAAGCGACTTCATTCAGGGAGTTGCGAACGATGTCGCGCAAGATGCCGTGGGTGAACCGATCAAGGTCATCGACGCGATATTTGACGTAGAAATCGGGAGCTTTGCTAGGATCGATAGCGTAGGAGAGGGAAACATCGACAAAAATCTCCATGCCTTCTTTGGAGTTGAAGCCCATCTCCTCATTGATCGGATGGCCTTCGTTGGTGTCGCGAGTCCACTTCACGGTTTGCACGTACGTGGGAAATTCGATGATCTGCGTGGTCAGCGGCGAATACAGCACCCACCCGGTGCGCACCGGAATTTCCGAGGCGCCACGCTGCCGTCCCGCCAGGTTGATTTCCACGCCCACGTGCCCGGCCTCGATGCGCGTCACCCGCACCGCAAACGACAGCAGAAACAGCACAAACGCCAGCGCGATCGCGCCGATAATAATGTTGCGAATCCCGCCGGGTATCGATGGCCGCAGCATAAACTCGGTGTTGCCCCCGCGTCCTTCTCTGAAAATGTCCATAGCCCAAATCCTCCGTCGCAATGCTTCTCGTTCATTCACCTCCCATCGTACACGGAATGCCTTAAGGAATTCGTAATGGTGAATCCGCAATGGTGCACTAGCGTACCAATCATTCCACTCCCATGCCCGGTACAACGCATTCAGAGACTGCGGAATCTGAAATATGTAGTGTGCGGAGGGCTGGTTTTTTAGTGGACCACTGTTGCGCGAACGAGCGTATACTCCCTTCAAAGCTGCCGACCGTCGGTCGCCCCCAAGGTTCGGTGCCTTCGATAAAAATCGGGTAGTAGCGGGATGGCTCTTGGAGTTCACCTGAGTGCGAATTCTTATTGTTGACGACAATGCTGACCTTCGTCAGGCGGCCTGCGGCATTTTAAGCGACCACAATGGCTTGTGGACGTGTGCCCAGGCTGGCGACGGCGAAGACGCGGTGCGCAAGGCGCTGCAGCTGCGGCCCGATCTGGTGATCCTCGATATTTCTATGCCGGTGCTGGATGGATTTGGCGCGCTGCGCCAGATTCGCGAGCAGCTGCCGCGCTTGCCGGTTTTGATGATTACCACCAATCCTGATCCAGAGGTGATTGAGTTTTCGCGCTCGGCCGGCGCGCAGGGCTTCCTCAATAAGCATGAACTGGCCGAGTCGCTGGGCCCCGCGGCAGATGCGTTGCTGGCCGGCGGCCTGTTCTTCCCCAACGGCCATCGGTAGCCCAAATTTCCCTTACAAATTGGCTGAAAGGAAAGGCTTGGAAAAGGATGCTGGGCGCCGGGCTCAAACCCGGTCCCTACACAACCCTGGTCTGAGCTTCTTCTCCGCGTCAGCTCAGCGTCCTCTGCGCCTCTGCGTTATCCTTACTCTTCCTTTGCGCGATTATTCCCAACCCCGCATAAGCCTTTAGACACTTACCCATAAATTAACTTCCGTCCCCCCGTGCAGCTCTAAAATGTATTCACCCAAGGAGCTTTTCATGACGAATTCAGTTTGTGCGGTGACTGTTCATTCTCGAGAGCAGCGGCGTTGTGAGGTTGGTTGTAGCGGCTACCTTCAGGTAGCCATTTTCGTTTGGTGTGGGTTGGTTTGGGAGAGAATGGCCACCTGAAGGTGGCCGCTACAGTCTCGCGGTGCGGGTGCCGTCCTCTGCTATCCTATATATCTGTCGCGCGATGCTCCGGATCGTGTGGGAGCCGCTCCTCGCGACGTTCTGCAAATTTACTTGGGAAAGGCTGTACACACTGTGAGCACATCTGCCCTTACACGCGCCAAGCGGGCGCACAATTTTAATGCGGGACCGGCGGCGCTGCCGTTGCCGGTGCTGGAGAGAATGCGCGAAGAGTTGCTGGATTATCGCGGCACCGGAATGTCGGTGATGGAACTGTCGCACCGTTCGGCGGAGTTTGAGGCCATCAACAATGCCGCGGAACAGAATCTGCGCAAGCTGCTGGCGATCCCGGAAGACTACGCTGTGATTTTTGTGCAGGGCGGCGGGAGCATGCAGTTCACCATGGTGCCGATGAACCTGGCGCTGGCCGGCAAGCCGGTGGACGTGCTGCACACCGGGGCGTGGACGGCGAAAGCGATTTCCGAGTTGAAGAAGGGGACGCCGCACAACCTTGCCGCGTCGACCGAGTCGGAAAAGTTTGTGCGCGTGCCGCGGGCGGAAGAGATCAAGCTGTCGACAGACGCTTCGTACACCTACTTCTGCACCAACAATACGATTGAAGGCACGCAATATCGCCACGTGCCGGCTTCGCAGGCGCCGCTGGTGGCGGACATGTCGTCAGACATCGCGTCGCGGCCCATCGATGTGGGCAAGTTCGGCCTGATCTTCGCCGGAGCGCAAAAGAACCTGGGGCCAAGTGGCGTGACGGTGGTCATCGTCAGGAAAGATCTGGCGGAGCGCGCGGACAAAAACC
>JBAVNY010000650.1:0-4260 GCA_049691535.1 Candidatus Acidiferrum sp. | reverse complement strand
GTATCGAATGGGGCCAAATCAGAGTATCGAAATCATGGGTCGACGCAACACCACCTCGAGGTCTAAGAGCAGGAATTTCAAAGCCTAAGTTCGTCCGCAAAGCTTAATTCAAAGAAAAGACTGCCCTGCTTAGGTGTAATTTGAATACAGCCCTGGAGACGGGTTCCTTTTGAAAAGCTTGTGGAACCAAGCGACTAGACAGGTGTTGCATCGACCGTTTCGATAGAATTTCTCGGCCTGTCCATCACTGTGGTTCAGTTGCTGCTCACCACACTCACCTGTTTCTTGCTCAAAAAAGGCAATCGTCTGAAAGCTCGGGTGGTAATCTCCGCCTATCAACAACATGTTCGGCTCCTTTCTCCCGAGCCTGTGGTCGTTAAGCAACCAAAGTTTACTCGGGTCGGAAAACCGCCGCTGCGCTTTCCTGAATAAGGTAGACGTTTACGTGATTTATTACTTGCTGCTTATGTTGAGAATGGGTATTGAGGTCGTGGTGATTGGGCTAAACGAGCGAGCCTAGCCGTAAGAAGGCGCAATCCCCTGTGGGGCTAGTACCGGTTATTCCAAGAAAAGCTTGTCCTAGCTCCCCACGTTGCAGCGGTTGGCAGGTAGTTGCGGACACCGCACTGTGGCGAGATTAATGGCGAGAATATGGCGAGAATATGCTAGGATTATGGCGAGGTAAAAAGGCGAGAATATGGCGAGAACCTACATCCACGAACGCGCTGACTGGCCGAAGTTTACCTGGGACTCCAAGGGCCTCGCTCCGCTGCTGTCAGACGTGAGGCTGCGACAGGGAGTCCTGCTCGGGAAGATGCGTAGCTACGGATTCGCGTCTCAATGGAACGCTACCCTCAAGGTGCTCACGGAAGAAACCATCAAATCGAGTGCCATCGAAGGGGTCGTGCTGAACCCGGAGAATGTCCGTTCATCCATCGCCAAAAAGCTAGGCCTCGATGTCGGAGGTCTTAAAGAGCACAAAGATCGGAGCGTTGAGGACGTGGTGGAAATGATGCTCGACGCGACGCAAAGATTCAACGAGCCACTTACAAAAGAGCGGCTGTTTGACTGGCACGCGCACCTATTTCCAGGCGTCCGTACGACGGCTGATAAATTTCGTGTGGGCGCGTGGCGGGACGACAGCCAGGGTCCAATGCAGGTTATCTCAGGGCCAATCGGTCGCCCGAAGGTTCACTTCGTGGCACCGGCCGCAGACCGCCTTGAGAAGGAGATGGGAAGATTTCTCCAATGGTTCGACACTAACGAACAAGAGGATCCTCTCTTGAAAGCCGCCATCGCCCACTTGTGGTTCGTCACAATCCATCCGTTCGAGGATGGCAACGGGAGAATCGGAAGAGCCATCGCTGAGATGTGTCTCGCGAGATCGGATGGCAGCGCGCAACGGTTCTACAGTATGTCGTCACAGATTCTCGAAGAGCGAAAGAACTACTACGAAGTTCTGGAAAAGACACAATCTGGACCGCTCGACATAAGCGAATGGCTAACTTGGTTTCTCGAATGTCTCGACCGAGCAATCGAACAGTCGAATCGGATCACAAGCAGTGCGTTAGAAAAGGAATCGTTCTGGCTGAACCTAAAGGAAAAGAACGTCTCTCTGAATCCTCGGCAGAAGAAAGTTCTGAATAAAATGTTCAGTGGCTTTGAAGGAAGGCTAACCCGAGAGAAGTGGATGAAGCTGACGAAAGCTTCTTCACGAACGGCTCTTCGAGATATTGAAGAGTTGATCGATTTGGGCGTGATGGAACAAGAAGAGGCCGGAGGAAGAAGCACTTCCTATAGATTAAAGCTTGTCGCCGAGTAGAACGGCTTCCCCCTGCGCAGCTCCAGTAGCCTTCAGGACCACGGGCCCGTGACCGCGAGGGCTGTCACCGCCACCTTAATTAGGTAGGGGTCTGGAGTTGGGTGCATCCCGAAACTACAGTCTTACAGCTGCAACGGTCTAGGGAACTGTCGACCTGAACCATCGATGCTGTGCGGCGGTTTGGAAAACTGTCGCCGCCGAAGCTCATGCCCTGATCGTTGTCACTTCCTAGAACGGGACTTGGACGAAGCCGCCATTCGTTGGATTAACATCGACGAGTACCACGTTAGGTCAGGACTCGCTCGCAAGCCGCCCCTCTCCTCGTGATCCTCTTAGGGACTGAGTTGATGTTGTCTTCCTCTTTCTTAATCCGCATCCTAGAATGCTTGCGGAATGAGACCGAATCGGGAGGCACCGGATGAAGGGTCAAGGTCCAGAGGCTTGGCTTAAGACGTGGGCAGAGAAACCCTATCCACGACACGCCTGTAGTTTGCTCATCCTGCGGTGGATGACCTTTCTAGCCTTCATAAGTCTCAGCGGCGCTGCGATTGCCGCGCAGGATACCCGTGTTGAACCGCAGACCCAAGACACTCGGAAATGCGACACACTGGCTGAGCTCAACCTCGAAGCCATTCCGGGAGGTCCGGCGATCATCACCTCAGCGCACATGATCGCGGTTCCCGCCACGGGCCTTGAGCACTTCCTGTTCACTCAGAGTGGATATGGGAGCCCCACCCCTGAGCGCGCTTCCCGCATTCGTGCATATTGCAATGTGACTGGCTACGTTGCCCCGCAGAACAAGTTCGTGCTGAAGCTGCCGCTGCCAGCCGATTGGAACCAGAACTTTTTCTTTTATGCGTGTGGCGGTTTCTGCGGCACCCTTTTTATCGATGCTCCCAATCTAGGTCTGGCCCGGGGCTATGCATCCGCCACTGGAAACGGGGGGCATGAGAGTGCCTTGGGATTCGACGGGGTTTGGGCCGCAAACGCACCTGAATTACAGGAGGATTTTGGCTGGAGGAGCAATCATGTAGTCACGCTCGTTACCAAGGCCATCGCCACCCAATTCTATGGAAGGCCAATCAAGTATTCCTTTATGGTGGGCAACTCAAAAGGAGGCCAAGCAGTTCTGCTGGAAGCGCAAAAGTTTCCCGAAGACTTCGATGGATTGATGCCGAGCGCGCCCGTTTATGATTACACCGGACGGAACGTACTTGCGGGAGCCTGGTTCGCCCAAGCCATCAGTGACGGGCACGGTGGCTCAGTGCTTAACGCCGAAGCTGCCCAGGCAGTCCACAAGTCGGTATTGAAACTCTGTGGCGCTCAGGCCGGTGTGGAAGAAGGGCTGGTCACTGATCCGCTTTCCTGCAAGTGGCAACCGGAAATAATTGCGTGCACCCAAGAAATTGGCGGTGCGGATTGCTTGAATGCAAGGCAAGTCGCCGCCGTGAAGCGCTTGATGACTCCGGTCACCAATTCCAACGGGGAAGTGCTCTATGCGTACCCTTACATCCCGGGAACCGAGACGCAATGGGGTGGTTGGAATTATTTTGGTGCTCCACGCGCTGGGTACACACCGCGCACTGCCAATTTGGAATTACCGGTGCAGCATGAAAAATATCTAGCAGACGAGAAGATTAGAGACAACGTTGACGCCCTCAAATATGACTTTGATCGCGGGCCTGCGACCCTGGCTCGGTCGCGGAGAATCTACGACGCGTCGTCGTTCAATCTGAGTGCTTTCAAGGCACGAGGCGGCAAGATCCTGATGTGGCATGGCTGGGCCGACGGGGCCATCATGGCAACTTCTTCGATTGGTTACTACGAGGGCGTCGTTCGGGCCATGGGTGGCCGCAGACAGACCGAAGACTTCTACCGGCTTTTTCTTGTACCTGGAGTTCATCACGGCGGCGGTGGTCCGGGATTCACCGAGTTTGACTCCCTGACAGCGCTGGAAAATTGGGTAGAGAAGGGGCAGGCACCCGAAAAGCTAATCACAGGGCTGTTAAGCAACGGCTTGGTGGAGCGTACACGCCCGGTCTTCCCGTATCCGGTCTTGGCTCGCTATTCCGGAAAGGGCGATCCGAAGCAGGCGGACACTTTTGTGCCCTTTGACCCCTCGCAACATTAAGCTGTTTGGGTAACGAGCTACGGATAGCGCAGCGCGCGTTCGGGTGTGTTGTCGGCAATCCAGAAGCTAGCCGGAAACGGGGTTCGCGGAGATGAGAACTCAAGCGACCTTCGATGGCAGTCGGCGTCCTCGAAGCGGACTTGAACGAAGCCGGCCGCGCGGCGGACGCTGCGCGTGACGTGGCGGAGCAGTGGTTGCCTGTTGGTTGAGATAAGTTGTCGGGTCATAGGAGGTCCCCATGACCCGACTTCGCAAAATGATGTTGGAAGAACTCCAACGTCGTAATTACGCCGAGACTACCATAGAT
>JBAVNY010000649.1:0-8318 GCA_049691535.1 Candidatus Acidiferrum sp. | reverse complement strand
CAGCTATCGTGCACGTCCTCAAGAAACAGGGCGTCGTTGCCTCGCCTCCCGATGCTCCGCAACTTCCCGGCCAGCGTTTCCGCCGTCTGCGTGCCAAACGCGGCCTCTCTCTCGCGCAGGTTGCTCGCGCCACCGCCGTCTCCGTCGGCTTTCTCAGCGCCCTCGAACGGGGACAGATGCGCTCTTCCGTCGCCACGCTTCGCCGCATTGCCCGTTTTTACAAGACGAATATAATCTCGCTGTTTGAAACAAACGGTGACGCGCAACACCTGGTTCGGCCCGCGCAACGCAAGATCCTCGAAACCAGTCCCAACGTCCGCATGGAGCTTCTCGCCTGGGGCAATACCGCCATGGAGCCGCACCTTTTCCGCATCAAACCCGGTGGCGGTAGTGGTGAATCTTATGCCCATGAAGGTGAAGAATTTCTCCACGTCATGCGCGGTAAATTTGAAATTTGGTTGCACAGTGGCGAGCACTATATTCTTCGTACCGGCGATAGCCTGTACTTCGAAAGCTCCACTCCGCATCGCTGGAGAAATCCCGGCCGCTCCGAAGCTTGGATTTTGTGGGTCAACACGCCGCCGACTTTCTGAATCATCTTTGCGTGGCATGCTGCTCGCCGCGTTTTATTTGAGGTGTGAATGAGAACTTCGGGCCCCGTACTTGCCTCAATACTTTCTTTTTTCGTATTCCTGGGCGCGTCCGCCACATTTGCCCAGCGCAATAATCACGTCGCTCCCGCTGATATTCTCATCATCCGTGCAAAAGTTTTTACCGCCGATGAAAAACAACCTTGGGCAGACACCATCGCCATTCGCCAAGGCAAAATCGCCGCAGTGGGCACCGAGCTTGTCGTCGGCCGCCTCCGTGGCATCGGCACCAAGGTCATCGATGCCGGAGGCAGACTTGTTCTCCCTGGCTTTACCGATTGCCACATTCATTTCATGGATGGCTCGCTCAGCCTGGGGCGCGTCAATCTAGAAGGGGCAAAAAATCCCGCTGACATTCAAAAACGCCTTCGCGCCTACGCCTCGCAGCACCCCGGCGTCGGTTGGATTCTCGGACGCGGCTGGGATTACGCCATGTTTGCTCCCGCCAATCTCCCCGACAAAAAATATCTCGACCAACTTTTCCTGAATCGTCCCGTCTTCCTCGAAGGCTACGATGGTCACACCTTCTGGGCCAATTCCAAGGCGCTCTCCCTCGCCGGAATCACCAAAGACACTCCCGATCCTCCCAATGGCGTCATCGTCCGCGATCCGCAATCCAAAGAACCCACCGGCGCTCTCGAGGAAAGTGCCCAAGACATCGTCGCTCGCATCGTTCCCAAACCTTCGCGCGTCGAAAAACTTCAGGCGCTTCGCGCCGGGATCAAGTGGGCTAATCAAAACGGCATTACCCGTGTCCACAGTGCTGGAGGCGATTTCGAAGAGCTCGCCCTTCTCGACGAACTTCGCCAGACCAAGCAGCTCACTGTGCGTTTCTACATTGCCTATTTCCTCAATCCTCCCGAGCTTCGCAAAGAAGATCTCAACGCTATCGAAGATGCCCACAAAAAATATCACGACGAGTGGATCGACGTGTCCGCCGTGAAATTCATGATCGACGGCGTCATCGAGTCGCACACCGCCGCCATGCTGGAACCCTACACCGACCAGCCGTCCACAAAAGGCTCGCTCTTCTGGGATCCCGAAAAATATAAAGCTGCTGTCGCGGAACTGGACAAGCGCAATCTCCAACTCTTCACTCACGCTATCGGCGATTACGCCATTCGTACCTCCCTGGACACATATGAATTCGCGCTGAACAAAAATCATTCCAAGGATCATCGTCCCCGCATCGAGCATATCGAATCCATCAGCGCCGCCGACATTCCCCGCTTCGGCAAGCTCGGCGTCATCGCCAGCATGCAACCGCTTCACGCCTATCCAGACGACGACACGCTGAACGTCTGGGCGCCCAACATTGGCCCCGATCGCGCTTCGCGTGCCTGGGTTTGGAAAAGCATCGCGCAGAGCGGCGGTCGCTACGCTTTTGGCAGCGACTGGCCGGTTGTCACTCTAGATCCCTGGAAAGGGTTGCAAACTGCCGTCACGCGCCAGACCAGCGATGGCAAACCCGGTGGCGGCTTCGTTGCCTCGCAGCGCCTCACCGTCTCGCAAGCGATTGAAGGTTACACATCCGGCGCCGCCTACGCTGGCCGGCGCGAAAAAACGGAAGGCTCCATCGAAGCCGGCAAAGTTGCAGACATCATCATCCTCAATCAGAATCTCTTCGACATCGATCCCCAGCACATCGACACCACCAAAGTCGTCACCACCATAGTCGGAGGTAAAATCGCCTATGAAGCCGACAAATAGCTTCACCCTCCTCACCGCGCCTCATTTCATTCATGTAGGAGCCGCCTTCAGGCGGCCCCACTCCGCAGCCCGCATGCCTACTCATCTCAGCCGCATCGCCCAGACCCGTCATCCCGAGCGGAGCGGACCGGCCTTTTTCTTCGCGCCGCTTTTTGGCGCGCCGGGCCGCGTAGCCGAGGGATCCCCCTTCGATCTCAACATGTCCTCAAATTTCCCCACCAAGGCCCGTCCATGAACCGCCTCACCAAATTTCTCTTTCTAGCCGCCGCCCTGCTCCTCGGCTCCTGCCAAAAAAAACAGGACCAACTCAGCCTCCTGGTCTGGGAAGGCTACGCCGATCCTTCCTTCATCCACGCCTTCGAAGAAACTCATCACTGCAAGGTCACCGCTTCCTACATGGGCTCCAGCGACGACCTGGTCGCAAAACTTCGCGGTGGCAGCGCCTCCAACTACGACGTCATCTCGCCCTCGAGCGACGTCGCCGCCTCCATCGTCCGCGCCAATCTCGCCGAGCCACTTAACCTCGTCAATCTCCCCTCCTACCCGCAACTCTCGCCAAGACTTCTCTCCCTCTCTCTCGTCAAACTCGACGGCCAAACTTTTGGCGTCCCTTTTATGTGGGGCCCCAATCCTCTGCTCTACGACACCACCGCCTTCGCCAAGCCGCCCAGCTCCTGGTCCGCGCTCTGGGACCCCAAGCTCAAAGGAAAAATCTCCGTATGGGACGATCTCTCTACCTTATATATGGCCGCGCAACTCCTCGGTTACGATAAGCCCGATCCCACCCTGCTCTACAATCTCTCCGACGACCAACTCGCTGCCGTCAAACAAAAGCTCCTCGAACTCAAGCCCAATATCCGCAAAATCTGGTCCACCGGCGGCGAACTCACCAACCTCTTCGAAAATCACGAAATCGTCGCGGGCATGGGCTGGCCGCTGATGACCAATCAGCTTCGCCAGGCCAATTTCCCCATCGCCGAAACCATTCCCCAGGAAAACACCACTGGCTGGATCGATCACCTCATGATCACCAAAGCCAGCCCGCACAAAGAACTCTCCTACGCTTTCCTCGAATACATGATTGAGGCGCAAACTCAGAAAAAAATTACCGACGTCACTCACTACACTCCCGCGAACCCTTCCGCGGCCCAATTCATGACTGACGCAGAAAAAGAAAGCCTGCATCTTGATGCGCCCGACTTCTACATGCAGCGCATCTACTTCTGGCAAGACGTGCCGCGCCGCGCCAAATACATCGAAGTCTGGAACGAGGTTAAAGCAGCCCAGTGACCGCCCTCTCCTCCAACGTGCCGCCCCAAGCGCTCGCAGAGCCTTCCGCCACGTTGCTGGAAGTTCGTAACATCGCCAAAAATTTTGGCGTCCACCGCGTGCTCAAAAATATTTCTCTCGAAATTGCCTCCGGTGAATTCCTTACGCTCCTCGGCGAAAGCGGTTCCGGCAAAACCACGCTGCTCCGCCTCATCGCCGGTTTCGAGCAGCCCACCTCCGGCGAAATCTGGATGAGTGGCACGCGTCTCGACACCCTTCCTCCCTATCGCCGTCGCGTCAACACCGTCTTCCAGAATTACGCGCTTTTCCCGCACCTCAACGTGCAGGAAAACGTGGCTTACGGCCTCGAAGTCACCCGCGCCAGCAAATCGGAAATCCCCACTCGCGTAGTCGACGCGCTTCGCATGGTGAAAATGGATTCCTTCGCCTCGGCGCAGCCTGCCACGCTCAGCGGCGGCCAGCAACAACGCGTCGCGCTTGCTCGCGCTCTCGTCAATCGTCCGCAACTTCTTCTGCTCGACGAGCCGCTCTCCGCCCTCGACGCCAATCTCCGCAAACAAATGCAGTCCGAACTCAAATCCCTGCAGCGCGAGCTCGGCATCGCCTTCCTCTTCGTCACGCACGATCAAGACGAAGCCATGGCCCTCTCCGATCGCATCG
Organism: Candidatus Acidiferrum sp.; assembly: GCA_049691535.1. Taxonomy (GTDB): domain Bacteria; phylum Acidobacteriota; class Terriglobia; order Acidiferrales; family UBA7541; genus Acidiferrum. Next base: position 4,008 of record JBAVNY010000649.1, on the reverse strand, counting down.
CTCTCCTCAAAGATGGCGCTCTCGAACAAGTTGCCACCCCGCGTGAAATCTACGCTCATCCCGCCACCGCCTACACCGCCCAATTCATAGGCCAAACCAATCTCCTCCACGCCCAAGTCTCCAACGGCGTCGCCACCTGGGATTCTCTCCACTGGCCCACTTCTGCTCCCGACGGCCCCGTCACCTTCTCCCTTCGTCCTGAGGCAATCCACTTGACCGAATTGAGTTCCGCACCGCAAGACGCCATCCGGTTTAACGCGACGATCCTCCAACAGACTTTTTCCGGCTCCAGCGAACAGCTCGAAATCGACTGCGCAGGCCACACCTTACGCGGCCGCATCCCCGCCACGTACCAACTTTCTGGCCAGCACAATTTCTACTTCTCCCCCACCTCCGCGACGCCAGTGAGGGAATAACATGTACTCCCGCTTCTACAAACTCGCCGTCTCCCTTCCCCCACTAACCTGGGTCGCCCTCTTCCTCCTGATCCCCTACGCCCTGATGTTCGCCCACAGCTTCTGGCTCGTGCGCGACGGCCTCCTCATCCACGACTGGAATCTGCAAAATTACGCCAAGCTTTTCCAGAATCCCGTCTACGCCACCGTCCTTCTCCGTACCGCGCGCATCGCCGCTTCCGTCACCATCCTCTCTCTGCTCTTCGGCTACCCGCTCGCCTACTACATGTCGTTCCACGCCGGCATCCGCAAAGATCTTCTCTATCAACTGGTCATCGTTCCGCTGTGGGTCAGTTATCTGGTGCGCGGCTACGCCTGGAAAACCATTCTCGGCTCCGAAGGCGTGCTCAACGGCTTCCTGCAATATCTCCACATCACCCACGCGCCCGTCAGCTTTTTCCTCTACTCGCCTTTCGCCGTCGTCCTCATGCTCACCCACATCTACACGCCCTTCGTCTTCCTTCCTCTTTACGCTTCCCTCGAACACATCCCGCGCAACCTCATCGAAGCGTCCCACGACCTTGGCGCCACGCCGCGCTCCACTTTTTTCCGCATCATTCTTCCTTTATCTCTACCCGGCCTGCTCGCCGGCGCTACTTTCGCCTTCGTTCTCTCTCTCGGAGATTTTCTCGCCCCGCTTCTCGTTGGCGGCCCATCCAGCATCATGATTGCCAACATCGTGCAAAGCCTCTTCGGCACCGCCTACGACTGGCCTCTCGGCGCCGCCATTTCCGTTTGCATCCTGCTCCTCACCGTCACGCTGCTCTTCCTCACTGAGCGTCTCGAGAAAAAGTGGGCCTTCCGATGAGCGCCTCCCGCAGAACGCCGCGCCGCGCTCCGATTCTCGGCACCTACGCCATTCTCGTCTTCGCCTTCCTCTATCTACCCATCGCCGTGCTCATCCTTTATTCCTTCAATCGCGATGGCGTTGGCGGTTTCCCGCCCCACCATCTCACTCTCGCTTGGTATCGCCAGCTTTTCGCCGACGGCCCCATCTGGGATTCCGTCCTCAACAGCCTGCTCGTCGCACTCGGCGCCGTCGCTCTCTCGTTAACTCTTGGCCTGCTCGCGGCGCTTGCTCTCGATCGCGCCAGCTTCCCCGGCAAATCCTTCTTCCGTCGACTTGTCCTTCTACCGCTCATCCTTCCCGGCATCATCACCGGACTCTCGCTCCTCATGTTTGCCGTGACGCTAAGTTTTTCCCGCAGCCTCGTCCTCGTCTTCTTCGGTCACGGTACCGCGCTGATCTCTGTCGCTACCACCGAACTCTTCGCCGGCCTGCAAAAACTCGATCGCGCTCAAGAAGAAGCTTCCCTCGATCTCGGCGCCACTCCTTGGCAAACTTTCTGGCGCGTCACACTTCCCAATCTCCGCCTCTCACTCGTCGCCGCCGGCCTCCTCGTCTTCACACTTTCCATGGACGAGATCGCCGTTACCTTTTTCCTCATCGGCAGCAACAACACTCTCCCACTCGAAATCTTTGCGCGTCTCCGCCGCGGCATCACTCCAGAAATCAACGCCATCTCCACCCTGATTTTCGCCGTCTCCGTAATCCTCATCCTCATCTGGTATCGCATCCGCACTCGCTCCATAGGCCCCCAAGCCCAAGAACTTCTGGAGCGCCCCTGATGCGCAGTGTGTTTCCACCTTTTAGATATTCTGAGATCGCTCGTCCGAGCAAGCCTGTCATCCCGACCGGAGAGCCGCGCCCTTTGCGGCTCGGAGTGGAGGGATCGTGGCAAGATTTGTCCTCAACCGTCACCCCGGGTAACGACTACCAAACCGTCATCCTGAGCGGAGTGACCCGGCCTTTTTCTTCCGCGCCGCCTTCCGGCGCGGCCGGGGAACGCAGTCGAATGGATCCCTCTTCGATCTTTGCGTCTTGGCAAGACTCAGCCTCACAATCCACCACGCATCCCATCCCAAGGAGAACCTCCGCCCATGTCCCACACTCGTCGTGACTTCATCCGCTACGTCGTAGCCGGCTCCATCGCTTCCGGATGCCCCATCGACAAGGCCCTCCTCGCCGCGCCCGCCGCCAGCGCATCCCCGCTCGTCGACGGCGAACACTTCGCCATCTGCCACAACATCCGCGATCAGCATTCCTACGCCCGCCCCGATGCCACGCAAAAAACCGACATCATCATCATCGGTGGCGGCATGGCCGGACTCTCCGCCGCCTATTTTCTTCGCGGCAAAGATTGGCTGCTCCTCGAAAAAGAAGATCACTTCGGTGGCAACGCCTTCCAGGAGGAATACGACGGCCAGCCCTTCGCCACCGGAGCCGCCTACGATTTTCACGGCAGCTTCAGCGATCAGCTCGCCACCGAAATTGGCTTGCACATGCCGCTCGTCGATATGCCCGATCCCACTATCGACAATGGCCATTACGTTCCCGACACCTGGGTCACCGGCCTGGACCATCTTCCCTACAAAAAAGAAGTGGTCGCCAGTTTTAAAAAATTTCGCGACGATATGTTGAAAATTGATGTCCGCAAAAAAATCCTCGAGCTCGACGCCCAGCCCTTCACCGATTTCACCAACCCCTACGCCCCCGAAGTCGCCAAATGGTGGGACGCCTACGGCCCTTCCAACTGGGGCGCGACCACCGAAGACACTTCCGCCTTCATCGGCATCTTCGACGCTCAATATTTAATTAAAGGGGAAGACAACACCCGCGCCATTCTTCCCGGCGGACTCGGCTGCATCAGTCACAAACTCGTTGAAGTCATGAAACCAAAATTCGGAGACCGCATGCTCGGCGGCGCCACCGTCACTTCCGTCGCTCAGGATTCCGACGGTGTTCGCGTCACCTACCTGCAGGGCGAGAAACTCACCACCGTCGCCGCCAAAATCGCCATCGTCGCCGCGCCAAAATACATTGCCTCGCGCCTCGTCGCCGGCTTGCCCAACGACCAGAAGCAGGCCATGCATCGCATGCGCTACGCTCCCTACCCGGTCGTCAACATGATTTTCGACAAACCGGTCTACAATCGCGGCTACGACAATTGGTGCCCCGGAAATTCCTTTACCGATTTCATCGTCGCCGATTGGACCATTCGCAATAATCCCAGCTACCAGCCCAAGCACCACATCCTCAGCTTCTACACGCCGCTGCGCGAATCGGAACGTTCTACCCTCTTACAAGAAGACGACTGCAAAACGCTCGCCGCCAAAGTGCTCACCGATTTTCAAAAAGCTTTACCGGAATTTAATGTCGATCCCATCGAGATCCGCATCTTCCGCCGCGGGCATCCCATGATGATGGCCGTCCCTGGCCAGTACACGCAAAATCGCATGGTCGCCTCGCATCCCATGGATCGCATCTTCTTCGCCAATTCCGATTCCGGCGGCCCCGAATCGCTCTCCACCGAGGCAGTCCGCATCTCTCACGCCGCCTCCGAATGGGCCAACCTCGTCTTAGCCGGCAAAGCCAACGCCGCAAACGAAGTCGCCCACAAAGCCCTAACCGAGTTTTCTCTCTAGAAATAAAGCGGCAGGAATATCAGCGAACTATTCCGCAACTGGTTGAAGTGTCATCCCGACCGGAGCA
>JBAVNY010000648.1:0-7336 GCA_049691535.1 Candidatus Acidiferrum sp. | reverse complement strand
CCGTAGCTGTAGTTAATTTCAAACTGCGATGGCGCCACTTCCGGATGGTCCTTCTCGTTTTGAAAACCCATGGCGCGCTGCACTTCGGCGGTCGTGTCGATAAAGGTGCGCAGCGGATCGCCGGGCAACGAGTGATAGTAGCCACCGGTGTTGACGTATTCGAACTTGCCATTCTCGGTGTAATGGCGTTCCGCATCGGCGCCCTTAAAAAGGAAGCCCTCGATTTCGTTGGCCGCGTTCAGCGTGAAGCCGTCTTTTTTAAACACACCTTCCGCGAAACCTTTCAGTACTCCGCGAATATCGGCGCTGTAGGGCGAGCCGTCTTTGTCGATGACTTCGCCGAACACCAGGACTTTGCCGGACCCGAAATAGTCAGAGGGTGCCCAGTAAAACGCCGACCAATCCATAGCCAGGCGCAAGTCGCTTTCGCGTTGCGCGGTAAAGCCACGAATGGAAGAACCATCAAAGGTCAGATTGTCCCAGCTCTTGATAAGGAATTTCTTGTCGTAATCGAGCATGTGCAAGCGGCCTTCCAGGTCGCTGAACAGAACCGTGACCGCCTTAATGCGCTTTTCGTCGGTGAGATATTTAATGCGCTGTTCTTGAATCTTGTGAATCGGAGTCCGGCTCTTGCGTTGTTCCTTAGCCTTTAAATTCAGTTCTTCTAGCTCCTCATAGCTGAGGGCAAGAAAATTACGCAGTTCGTTCGACATGAATCTCCTTGAGATGGAGCGATAGGAATATTTTCGGCATATTTCGGGATGGAGCTGCCTGACCCTACGGTTGTTAAGGTAGCGCGAGGGTCTTTGAAGCGTCAAATAGAAAAGCGGAAAGGAACAAGACGAAAAACGAATGGAACGCATTCGAAAAGTGGATAGAGAGGTTCGGCCAAAGAACGCCGGGAATCTGCAACGAGAAGAAGGTGGGTGTTCGCAGGCTCGTTCCAGACTGAAACGGCGATTTCCCTAGAGGTACGCGTTCACCGACCCAGCTTCGCTTAAGCCTCGTATTTACAGTCCAAGTTGCTCCTGCGGTTTGGCACGCCTGATGCAATTACTTAACCCGAAGACAGTCGCCGACCAGCAGCATCAAGGTCAACCCGAGGTTGGGCGCGATTGGATTCTGTTTCGATCTTCCCCAAGGATTGTCCTGCGGATTTTGCCTGCCAGAACCCTCAGGGCCCCGCGTGTCTCCCTGAACGACATACGGCGCCCCTCCTCCCTCGCTTTTACGCGAAGCTCGTGGTCACTTTATCTGATTACTGCGCGACGGCTCCCGACGTCTGAGCGCTCGCGGCTATCAACGGCACCGTAATGGTGTTATCCATGCGAACTAGCATTCCCGTTTGCGGCGGCATATCGATTTCCTTGCCCTTGCGTGCCACGACGTAAACCGCGCCGGCTGCCATACCGATACCAAATCCGCGTGCCACGTTGCTGAAGATCAGTCCGACCAGTGAACCACCTCCACCGCCGACGGCCATACCGATCACGTCGCCCTTGATATCGTGCTTCTCCTGAAGGATCTCGCCTTCCGTGATCTTCATGTCGTTACGACGCTTGCTATAACCCTCCGAGCCGCGCGGTCCGCCGATACCGAGGATGCTCATCTGAATCGGAATCAAACGGCTATCCACTTCCATGGTCTTGAACGACAGGTTCATGTACGCCTGACCGCGAAAAAGAGAAAAGCTCTTGGCCTTCTGGATAGTGCCTACAACTCCGTGCACTCGTGTCCCTGCGGGAATAATAATGAGACTGCCGACCACTACCGGGGCGGACACCACCGCCACGAACGGATCACCTTCGCGGGTATTCTTGGAATTGATGGAGTCGAGCAAGGTCAGGTGAATTTCGGTGCCTTGCATTACTTCACGCGGCTCCGCATAGATCGGCGGCGCGGCGGTACAAGCCAGCGTTACAACCAGTACAAGCGACAGCAGAATTTTCATGAGAACTCCTCCTGCCTGCAGCGTCTCTGCAGGTGCGAGCTCCGTAACGTGGAGCGGTCCCACAAGGGGACACAGCGCTGGCGCGCGGACCGCGGTTCTGCTGCGGGCAGAAACACGGTGGTTGGGGAGGAACTCCAACCGGACTTAGTCTAAACCACGAACGGCCAAACCAAGCAACATGTTTTGCCGATGTGTTGAGATGAACAAGCAGAAACGCCGCGGGTCGGCATCGATGAACTTCACCGCGCTGCGGGAATGGGCCCAACCTCCAATCCTTTCACGCCGCTCGTTGTAGTGGCATCCTCATTTAACATTGGCTGCTCGGCAGGACGGACGAGGCTCACCACAGCAACTACCGCGAAGTTGCAGCACAATGCCACGAATCCCGCGTTCAGCCCCATGATCGGATCACGCTTCATCAGCACCAGGGGAACAAAAATACAAACTCCGGTTACGATCCCGGCAAATACGCCCGCCATGGTCACGCGCTTGGAATACAATCCCAACACTACGCCTGGAAAAAACTGCCCTACTCCTCCGTAGCCCATGAGCAGCAAATAGACCAGCGTCGTCGAGCTGTAGATCGCCGAACACAATGCCGCGACCGTGATCACCAGCACCGTGATTTTCGCTAATTTTCCGACCTGCTGATCGCTCATCCCGGGAAATAAAATTGGCCGGCACATATTCTTCGCAAACAGAGTCGCAGCAGTCAGAATCATCACGCCCGCCGGAACCATCGCCGTCAAAGCGCCCGCTCCGCCTATTACTCCCAAGAACCATGCGGGAAATGTCTTGCGCACCATGGTCAAAAGCGCAAGATCCCCGTTCGCCAGCCCCGGCAGAACGAGCGTCGCGGCAAGGCCCACGAAAAACATCAGCGGCATGGTGATGCTGTAGAAAGGCATGACCACCGCGTTGCGCCGCAAGGTGTCGCTGTTCTTAGCCGCGAAACTGGCGCCAAAAAATTGCGGCCACATGTAAAAGCCCACCGACACCAACACCACCGTGGAGATATACCAGGAATGTCCCAGATTGCTGGTCGCGCCCGGCATCACCAGATGTGAAGGGTTACTGCGCACCAACGCCGCGAACATTTTGCCGATGCCGCCAAAATAAATGTAAGGAATCGCGATGCCCACAAAAACCGCTGCAAACAAGAGCAGTAGATCCTTCAGCACACTCACCCATGCCACGCCGCGGATTCCACTAGTGAGCACGAACGCCGCCACAATTACAAAGGCAAGGATCATCGCGGGCGTCCTGTGGATCACTCCGTAGCTCGCAACCTCGACGATCATCCCCAGTCCGGTGAGTTGCAATTGCAAGTACGGAATGATGCACACCACGCCGACCAGCGCCACAAATGCCGCTAGATATTTATTGTTGTAGCGGACATGGAAGAAATCGGCCTGGGTCTGCAGGCGATGCTTTCTTCCAACTTCCCACACCTGCGGCAGAATAAAGAACGCCACCACGTTCATCAACGGTTGGTAGGCCAAAATGTAAAGAACCGGACCGCCCTTGGAATATGCCCAGCCGCTGGCCCCAAGAAACGTGAACGTCGTGTAAATCTCTCCGGCGGTTAGTAGCCAGACAAAGAGCATTCCAAAGCCGCGGTCGCCGACGATCCACTGTTCGAGATCCATTTTGCGGCGTGAACCAGCATAGAACCCTATAAACGAACCAATGCCGACGATCAGAGAAATAAATGTAAGTGCGATGACGCTTGCACTCATTGCGCCCCGCCGTCCGGTCGCTGCAGTTGCGAGGCTCGTTTCGATTCCGCGCGATACGCGCCCCATAGACAGACCGGAGTGAGGAGCAACCAGGAAATCAGCCAGAAAAAGTTGAAAGGCACGCCCAGCACCATGGGATAGATGCGGTCCCACAGCGGCACGGAAAAGCAAATAGCCGTAAACGGGATGAGAGCAAAGAGGATCGCGCCAAGGGATGGCTTGCGCACAGGTGCTCCTTTACCGTTGACTCGACGAATGAATGATTGGCGAGACCGCGTGGACTCAGAATGGCGCTGATTCTGCTTCAGAAATTTCCGGAGAGCAAGCGATAAGATTTGTGATGAGGCTACGCGAGTGGCATCGTTCGGAAGCGGGTGTGTTAAGATTTTAGAGTAGTCGCGCACGCAGCGACTGCCAGATCGTGGAACTTCGGGCTCTGTGCAACGAGGTCCCGCGAACCCCGCCAGGCCCGGAAGGGAGCAACGGTACCGGGTCAACCGAGTGTGCCGCGGAGATCCCGAAGTTCCTCGATTTGGATGAAAAAGATATCAGTAATCAGGTAACGGCCATCAGCGAGTTCTCCCTCTAAAATTGTGAACTCCTTAAAATTAGAATTCATTACAATTCGTTACTCATTTCGTCTCCTTCCGCGCATCAGAAAAATCCACGCCTAGCACTTAGACACCTTTGACTTTTCTGCTGCACGCGCCGAAAATGCAATACACCTATGGCCTATCAAGTCATCGCACGAAAATGGCGTCCGCAAACTTTCGCTGACCTTGTCGGTCAAGCCCACGTAACGGAGACTCTGGCCAACGCGATCAAGAATAATCGTGTCGCTCACGCCTACATCTTCTCTGGCGCACGTGGCGTCGGAAAAACGACCGCCGCGCGCATTTTGGCGAAAGCGCTGAACTGCGTTAACGGACCGACAGCCACCCCCTGCGGAGAGTGCGATGCCTGTAAAGAAATCGCCGCAGCAACTTCGCTCGACGTTATTGAAATCGACGCGGCATCCAATCGCGGCATCGATCAAATTCGCGAATTGCGAGAGATGGTTCGCTACGCGCCGGCAGCCTCGCGCAGCAAGGTCGTCATCCTCGACGAAGCACACATGCTGACCGGTGAAGCTTCGAATGCACTACTGAAGACGCTCGAAGAACCGCCGGACCGCGTCATTTTCGTCATGGCCACGACCGAACCAGAGAATCTGGTCGATACCATCCGGTCGCGTTCGCAACATTTTCATTTTCGCGCGCTGACCTTCAATGAAATTACCAGCCGGCTGAAATACATCGCCGATCAAGAAAATTTAAAAATTGAAGATGGCGCGCTCTCGGTCCTGGCGCGCATGGCGGAAGGCAGCATGCGTGATGCCCTTTCGCTGCTGGAGCAAGCCCGCGCGTATTGCGGCGACGACATTCGCGACAAGGATGTGCGGGAACTGCTAGGCGTTGTGCCCGACGACGCGTTGCACGAATTGGTTCAAGCGATTGCGGAACAGTCGGCTGAACGAGCACTCGGACTCGTTCATACTTTTCAGAAGGAAGGCCGCAATCTGCAGCATTTTTGTCGTGAAGCCATCCGGCACATGCGGAATCTTTTGATCGCGCGGGTATGCGGAGCGGATTCGGATCTCCTGGCAGCCACCCCTGATCAGCGACCCGGTTTGGCGAAAGCGGCAGAACTGTTCAGCGAAGAAGATCTAACGCGATTTTTCCAAATCCTATTCCAGACCGATGACGATTTGCGGCGCAAACCAGATCCGCGCGTTCATTTGGAAATGGGATTGTTGCGACTGATAAATGCGGCGCGGCTCGCTCCGCTGGAAGAAGTCTTGTCTGAAGCGCGAAGCCGCAAAGATGGAGGCTCTGGTGGAGGACCGGCGAAGAGCGCCGCCGCTACCGCTTCGGCGCCATCAATTCCTGCGCGTTCTTCATCGGCTTCCGTGCAAGCCGTTAACAGCCCCGCATTGGCACGTAGCGCGCCAACAATTTACGATGCGTCTCCATCTCCGCTAGGAAACTCAGCACCAAGCTTCACGGCGAAGCCTGCGGTTACGAGCACCAGTGCTTTCGGGATGAACGGAGCCGCGAGTGCCGCCGCTCCCGCAACAATTTCGCTGGCACCGCCTGTCCCAGCCACGCCAGCCGCACCAACCGCGAAGCAAATCAGATCGGAAGTCGCCGTTGCGGGACTTGAGGCGACACAGGTCAACGCAATCAAGTCGGCGATTCAAGCTCAGCAGAAATTTATTGGCGAATTGCTGGAGCACACCTCGCGATGGGAACTGGACGGAAGCGAACTACGCATTTATTTTCCATCGGAGAAGAGCACCTTCGCGGGATTAATCGAAGGACGCGACACCATGGAAAAGATTCGTAATGCTTCGAGCAAGGTACTAGAGCGACCGGTGCGCGTCTGTGCTAGACTCGAAACTGGAGCGACAAATGCCGAAAACGCGGCACGCACCGCCTCCACCACGCATGAAATGCGTGCGCAGTTTGAGAACGACCCGATGGTGAAGTCCATGCTGCAGCGCTTCGGGGGAAGAATTTCCGAAGTGCGGCGGCAGAGTGAGGAGTAAGTCGCACTGGAAAGTGGGGCTTTCGATGAACATGGAAGTCAGCGCACTCCAACAAATGTTATCGAGGCTGCGGCAGGTGCAGGAAGATCTGCAGCGCCAGGTGAATTCCGTGGCCGTGGAAGCATCGGCTGGCGGCGGAATGGTCACCGTGAAGATGAACGGCCAGAAGCAAGTCCTCGACGTAAAGATCGAGCCGGAAGTCTTCGCCGGAAAAGATCAGGAAATGTTGCAGGATTTAATTCGCGCCGCGGTCACCGAAGCGTCGCGCCGCGTGGACGATGAGCTCGCGAGCCAGATGAAGAATCTCGCCGGCGGTATTCCGGGCATCCCCGGACTGAAAATCCCAGGTTTGTTCTAATCTAAAAACTCCCGTTCGAAATTTTTCTCGCTGCAGCGGCGCCGATATCTGGGGGTGTATTTGGAACCTCGCCGCCGTCACCCAGGTTAAGGTGCAGCCCATCCTAGAAAGTGCAATATCATCTGTCGGTGTAACTAACGCAGAATCGGACAATCCGTGCTGTGCCTCACTTCAACTCAAACGATTGTGTGAGTTTGCCGATATGAACATCGAACACTCCGGGTTCCACGACGCGCTTGTTGTCTGCACCGATGAAAGAAAGATCATCCCGTCCAAGTTCGAAGTTGAAGCGATGAGTCTCGCCCGGCTGTAAGCTCGCTTTCGCAAAACGTTTCAGCCGCTTTAAGGGGGGCGTAATGCTGGCGTAGCGTTCGTTGACGTACACCTGCACGACTTCCTTCCCCGTGCGATCCCCGCTATTTTCCACCGAAACGGCGACTTCAATCTTCTGCCCATCCCTTGCCGTTACCTGCAAATCTGAATACGTGAAATTCGTATAGCTTAGCCCGTAGCCAAATTCGAATTGCGGCGCGTCTTCAGAATCGCCTACCGGCCCATCTTCGCCTTCGAATACTTTGTGATCGTACGTGAATAGCCGGTTCGGGTAGCGCGGATAAGTAATCGGCAGCTTGCCGCTAGGATTCGCATCGCCAAACAGCGCGTCGGCGATCGCCTGTCCACCTTCGTTTCCCGGATTGTAT
>JBAVNY010000647.1:0-9429 GCA_049691535.1 Candidatus Acidiferrum sp. | reverse complement strand
CGCAATTGGTCGCCACCCGAAATGTTGTTCAAGAAAAAGCGATTCTGCAGATCGTATACCGTCGATTTCTGCAGCGGCGGTGTGTACGGCGTGACTGTCGACGCAAATTGGTTCTGTAGATAAAGATCAAAACCCAGTTGCTGCAATTGATTCAGCGATTCCGGGTCAGGACCAAACGAAGACTGCTCCAGAAAACGCGCAGCCGCTTCTGCTGGAGTCGCCGCACTGCTGCTTAGCACCTGCTCTGAAAGTGAGCCCGATGTTCCGCCTCCGGGCGCCGGGTTGGTGACCACCACCGGAACGTTGGTGCCCGCCTGCGCAGCAGTCACCGTGCCTATCGCGGTGATCATGTTCGACGTAACATACGTTACGCTGAGCGGCTGGCCACCAAACGTCGTCGTCGACGTACTCACAAATCCAGTTCCGTATAGCGTCAACTGAAATGGTCCCGTGCCGAGTTGCACTGGCGTGATCGAACTAAGCACCGGAACAGGATTCTGCAACGTAACCGTGGCGCTGCCGCTCTTCGCCGGATTCGCCAGGCTGGTCGCAGTAATCGTTACGCTATTCGGTGTGGGCGTGGCGTAGGGCGCGGTGTAAATGCCATTCGAATTGATGTAGCCCAAAGTTTTATTTCCGCCAATCACCCCGTTCACCGACCACATCACATCCAAATCCGTCGTATTCGTCACCGTGGCAATAAATTGCGCCAAATTGCCGGCGCCCACCGATGCCGTTGCCGGGGTCACCGTCACCGTCACGTTGGGATTCGGCGTGGAAACTTGTACTGTGAACGGCGCCGACAAGACTGATCCCGGCGCAGGATTCTGCACCGTAATTGCAATTGGGCCAGCCTGCGCAGGCGTCGCCGTGCCCATAGCTGTAAGCTGCGTCGGCGATAGCCATGTAGTCGGCAGCGCCGCGTTGCCAAAATTCACCACCGCGCCTTGCGCGAATTGCGTGCCGCTCACCACCAGCGTGAACGTGCCGATATCGATGGGCGCAGGCGTCACCGCGGTAATTTGTGGAATCGGATTTTGCAGCGTCAAGCTGGCCGTCGCCGATTTTGTCGCGTCCGCAACTTCTGCAACCGCAACCGTCACTGGTCCCGTGGCCGGTGGAAACTGTGGCGCAGTATAAAGTCCAGCGGCGCTGATCGTTCCCGTATCCGGACCGCCGCCAACAACGCCGTTCACCGCCCAGGTAAATGCAGGCGTGCTTCCATCACTTGTTTTGGCCGCATATTGTTGCGACGAGCCGCCGCGCAGAGTCGACTTCCCGGGCGTAAGTGTCAGCGTAAAAGGTTGCGGCGTGGGGGTGGGGGTCGGCGCGGGCGTTGGCGTCGGTGTGGGAGACTTCAGCGAACTGATATTCGCTTGTGCGCAGCCCCCAAGGACCAGCGCGAACAGGATGAGGAGAGCGAGACTCTGGCGCTTCACAGAATTCCCCCGTAAGGTTCGCCGCGCTCCTGCCGTGCCGCTACTTACAAAACTGGGCGGGTCAGTAGCCTTAATCGTGATGCAATTTCTACGGCGGGACTGGTTCAGGAAGGGTATGTGTTACGCCCAAGACTAACTACTGTTCGACCGGCCAGAACAAGGCCAACTGTCCCCGCGATGCCTCACCGCTAAATCACGCACAACCCGCCCGGTAGCGCCGGCTGCCAGTGTAGGGGCCGGGCTTCAGCCCGGCGCCACCCATTTCGTCCCGCTTTAGCCGTCGAAGTCGACGCGGTCGGGGCACCCAGTCGAATGGATCCCTCTTCGATCTCAACCTCGTCCCGACTTCATCCGCACAGTCATCCCGACCGCAGCGGAGGAATCGTGGCAAAAAAACAAACGCGACGAAAATCCGTGGGAAGGACGCTCGACCCCGTTGTCATCCTGAGTGGCGACTTTGCGCCCGAAGGATCTCAACCGCGCTTCAAGGAAAACCAAACCCGTCGCGCATCTCCCCCTCAACTCGTCCTTCGCAACACCAACCGATGCACCGTAATCACCTTCGGCTCCAACGCCTCCAACTCAATCTGCGACAACCTTCCCCGCTTCGTCTCTCGCCACCGATACACTCCCGGCTCCGACTCCGTCTGCTCATTCCCGCCCACCCGAATCAAAAACTCTCGCGCATCTTCCACCGATGCTTTCTCCCGCAACGTCGGCCGCGCCACTGCCTCCACCGCGTAACTGCGAATCAATTTCCCCCAATACGCATCAAACAATTCGCTCGACGCAAAAATGTCGCTCCACGCCACTTCTCCTCCATACGCCACCACCACGCCCACCACTCGCTCGCCCTTCAGCCCACGCGTCTCCCGCTGGAATCGCCGCTCAATCTCCTCTACCAACGCATCCACCGACGTCCCCACATATTTCGACTCATAAATTTTTGCGTACGATTGCGTTGGCGCCTCGCTCGACATCACCCCGTGCAACGCATCCGCACTCACCCGTGGCGCCGCCATCGGACGCCCTGGTGCCGGTGCCGCCGCTACCGTTCCGCCCGCCACCGACGACCACACCTCCGTCTGACTCTTCGTCACCGCCGCCTGCTCCCGCACGCTAGGATGCACAATAATTTTCGCTTGATTAAACTGCGATCCCGACGACCACCGTCCGTGCTCCACGCAAAACACATCCAACGGCAACGGCTCCGATCCCGGCGCCACGATTCGGTCTTTAGCAATAATCCGATCCTGTTTCCCGCCACTCACCAATTCCCCAGCCAGCAACAGCAGCGGCCGCTTACTGTGATTGATCAGCACTAACTGATTCACCGAAGGCCCACCATAATTGCGCACCGTCGAATCACGCTCGCCGCGGTTGCGCACCAGCACCTCCGCGCCTTGCTCCCGCACCACCACTTCGCCGCGCGACAATCCCTCCTCCAACGTCAGAAACGCGCTGGTGTCGAATCCCGACGAACTGACCACCGGAAACACCGTCAAATTTTCGTAGCTCACCGGCTCCAGCAATCGCCATTCGCCTTCCATCGGCGCGGGCGGCGTCGAAGCTCCGCCAACAGGCCACATAAATCCCAATGCTGCGATGCCAATTGCCGTAAATCCAAGCAGGGAATTCCCAAATTGCGTGAAGAGCCACCGGTCCATACATCCTCCTGACGTGCAGCGCGCACGTTTCGGAGTTAGAACGACTCCAGCCGAATTTCTTGCAGCGCCATTCGTTTAAAGTTTGAAATTTTTGTCGAGAAGCTGATTCCCAAGGGCATCGACGCCCTGTAGCGCCGGCTGCCAGCCGGCACAAGAATCCGCCAGGCTTAGCCTTAGTGCGGATTGCCCAGGTTAGTGCGCGGCTTGCTCCTCCGCGATTTCGACGCTTCCGATTCCGCCTTCTCATACTCCGCAATTTCTTCTTCCGAGTACGAGTACGAATCCCGCGAAGCAAACATCGACGTGGTTCGTGCCGCTTCCTTCTTCTTCTTGCGCGCCGCGCCAAATTCATACCGCGTCATGCGCAACGGCCCGGCAATGGCCTTCACTTCCACCAGCAAATCGCTGACCTTCTCCAGAAAATCGTGCAGGTGAAATGGCCGCGTCACATACGGCAAACGCTCCGCCTCCAACTGCGTCGCATATCGCCCAGCTCCCAGCTCCGGCAGCACAAATAACACCCGAATCCGCCCGCCTTCTTCCTCAGGCACCGATGCCAATTCGCGCATCACCTGAAACGTCGGCGAATCCAGCCCAATCAATCCAATATTCGCAATCAGCAGAGAATATTCCGCGGTTTTCAATTCCGCATGCAGCATTTGCAGGTCGGGCACCACCCGCACGCGCCAGCCTTCCGAATCCAGAATCTGCCGCAGCGCCGTGGCGTTTCGCGGGTCGTCCTCGAGCACCAACAAACCTACCTGTCGCGGAGCCGGGCTGGAAGGGGTCGCCATTGGTGAAGTATAGAACCCCGCACTGTCAGTGACGACCGCAGCGAAGTACAGCCACGTAAACGCCACCTGACCCAACGACCGGGTCCCTCCTAGTCGGTCTCCTCGCCACGCCTATGTAGCCGCATGGCTTTAGCCATGCCAGGGTTGCCTGCCCAATGCCGCGAGAAAAGAAAGAGAGATTCCTCGCTGCGCTCGGAATGACGGGTCGGGAATCTCACTCCGCCCTTCTCTGTGCCTCTGCGTTAATCTCTCTTTCCTCCGTCACTTCTCCCCGCCCACCGGCTTCACCACAATCTCCACCTTCCCCGGATTCCCCTTGGTCAACACGTTATAAGCCTGCTGACTGGTAAACCGCATCTGCCCGTCCACCAGAATCTGCGCCCGCACCGCATAGGTATGACTCGGCTCAATCTTCCCCGCATCCACCTTCAACTCAAACGGAATCGGCACTTGCCGCTCGCTCACGGTAATCTTATCTTCCGCAATCACCGGCGCCTTCGCATCCGCACGCGACACATCTTGCAGCTGCACATCCACCACCGCCTCTGGCGGCAGCGCCATCCGCACCATATACGTCACCGTGCCCGACACTATCCCCGGCGTATCGCTGGCATTCATCGGCTTGTCCAGCTTGCAATCCTTGGCCATCATCGCGCCGTCGCCATCCGCCGAATCCGCCTGCAAAAATCCGCCGTTGCCTTTGCTCCACCACAGCACTTTGCCATCCGAATAACGCCCGCCATCCGCCGATGGTACCTGCCGCATCAAGTACAGATTGTCTTTGTAGCTGACCTTCACCGTTTGATTGTGCAGATACACCACCAGCGGCGTGGCTCCCTCACACATATAGTCAAACCGCTTCCACTCCATCGCCGGCCGAATCGATGGCGAAGGCGCAGCCCGGTGCGGCGCAGGTTCCGGCACCGTCTGCCCCGGATTCGGCGTAACCGGTGGAGTCGAAGGCACCGGCGGCTGCGGCGCCTCCTGCGCGCGAACCACTCCCCCCACGCCCGCCAAGAAAATCACTCCAAAACAAATCACTGCACTACGAATCGCCGCCACACCAACCGCCGCCACCTCATAAATCCAATTCCGCACATTCCGCTTTTCCATGGGAGCTTTCCTCACTTCAACAATTCTCTGGGGGGCCTTCAGTGTACACCTGAAGGAAAAGGATAACGCAGAGGCGCAGAGTACGCCGAGAAAGCGCAGAGGAAGATTTCCGCTTCTCTTCCTTTTCTTTCTTTTCTTCTCTCACGCGATCCTCTCCGTCCGCACCGCCTCCACCGGATCCTCCAGCAACTCCTCCGCCCGCCGCAAGAATTTCACCGTATGCGCCAGTTTGGCATGCGCCGCAAACGCCTCCTCACTCACCCACCGCGAATGGATATAAAACAATCGCCGATCCCGCGTCCCGCGAAACGCCTCAATCTGCACGCATCCCGCCTCCGCCCGCGAAGCCGTCACCACCGTGCGCAACTCCTCCGCAAACGCCTCCTCCTCCCCACCCCGCGCCCGAAACCTCACAAACGAATCCAGTTCCATTCCCGTTTCCACTCCTGCAGTTTAATACTTCCGCTACAATCTTCGCCTCCACGCGTCTCCAAGAACATGTCTCAAGCACCGGTGATTTCGACCGGTGCGCGCGGACGGATTTTGTCCGCACGATAAACGAGCCTCTACGTTTGTCTGCAAGTGTCGGCGTCGAGCAGAAATTCAAAGCGAAGCTGTATTGATCTCGCCACGATCCCTCCACTACGCACGGGGCGTGCTCCGGTCGGGATGACAACAACTTATCTTTGGGCTGGGCTATTTGGGGAAGTCTTCGCTCAGATCGCGAAGCTGTGGGTTGATCGCACGGATGAGGATGAGCTTTTTCTCGCGTCGCCATCGTTTGATCTGTTTCTCGCGACTGATCGCGTTGCGCACGTCGCCGAATGGCTCGAAATAAACGAGGCGAACGACATCGTACTTTTTTGTGAATCCGGGGATGCTCTTTTGTTTGTGTTGTGCAACGCGACGCTCGAGGTGAATGGTGACGCCGGTGTAAAGCACGCCGGAAGAATTTGCGAGGATGTACACGTGAAAGACGGACATTTCTTTGATTGTTGCACTCGGTTGTTCGCCGGTCGAGGCGTCACACCGGCCGACTTCGACGGCAAGGTGTCATCCCGACCGGAGCCCCGACGTTTCATCAGGGGCGCAGTGGAGGGATCGAGGCAACACTTAGGTTTGGGAGAAAAAGTAATGATCTCGCTGCGATCCCTCCACTACGCACGGGGCGTGCTCCGGTCGGGATGACCGCGGAAAGAGGCGGACTTACTTGCCGATGACGAGGTCGGAGCCGGGGAGGTAGCGGCGGAGGACGGAGCCGTCCCAGAAGATGCGGTTGATGGCCAGGGGGATTTTGCCGGGGACGCCGCGGGTGAAATAAATCTGCAAGTCGTCGCGCGACCATTCGGCATCGCGCGAGAAGCTGTCGGTGGGGCCGAGAATGACCCGGCGCTTGCCACGCACTTCGTACAGAAAAAATGTGCTGTTGAGGCTGACGGAATCGGTGGGCGCGCCGGGTGGCGTGTTGACGTAATACGCGGAGACCAGCAGCAAATCGGAATTGAGCGGCTGAGTGCGAATCGTGTCACTGCTCATGATGTCGAACGTGGAGCCGTAAATATCCTTGAGGGGCACGGTTTGTTGCGCCTTGCCATCGTCGCCGAGCCAGTAGGCGTTTTGCTTGTCGGTGACCAGTAGCGTGGTGGGCGAGACCCAGCCGTGTAGCGCGTCGAAATTCTGCGGCGCGACGGCGGCAGCCTTTTCCGGCGCGTTGAGCGGAAACGTCCAGAGCTGCCACTGATTGCTGGCGGTGTCGAACTTCAGGAAGGCGATGCGGGAATCGTCGGGCGACCAGAAGGCCTGGCGCGCGTTGCCGGTAACCAGATCGCGCGAGTGGCCGGAATCGAAATCGTAAAGGACGATGCTGCGCTCCGGGCCAGTTTTGGAATCGGAGCGGGTGTACAGCAGCTTTTTGCCGTCGTGCGAGAGCGCCGGCTCCCGGCCGGAAGGCGCAGCGGTTTTTTTAATCTGGCCGTGGCTGACGATGATTTTACCGGTGGCGTCGATGTAGGCGACGGCGACGGGCGGCGAAAATTTGGTGATGGGATCGAGGACGGATTTTTTGTCCTTGTCCTTATCTTTGTCCTTGCCGGCGGGCGTGGTGTCCAGCGGCTCGGTGTCGTCGAGGCGATTCTTCTTGCGGAATTCGGGGAACTTGTCGGGCTCGCTCTGTCCGCATCCTTTAAGGATGCCGAGCTCGGAATGTTCGATGACCACCGTGAAGGTGTACTTGGTGTCGGACATGTTGTCGGAGCAGGGATCGCGCGCGAGTTTCACGGTGACATCGGCGTTGGCCGCGGAATCTTTGGCGTGGTAGGTCCACGCGCCACCGGAATCGTCGGGGACGATGTCGGCGGGATCGAGCGCCATTTCAGGATAGCCGACGCGATCGAGACGCTCGGGGCCTTTCATCCCGAGGCGCAGACTCCAGAATGGCTCGGTGCCGTGGGCGATGACCAGGATGGGGTAATGCTTCGAGGAGGGCGCTTGCACTGGGGGAGATGTGGCGATTTGCGGTGTGTTGGCGGCGCCGGGTGCGGTGGATTTGGGAGTTGGCTTTTGCGTTTGTGTAGGGGATTGCGCGGGAGCGGGAGTTGGCGTTTGCGCGAAGAGGACGCTAGTGGTTATGGCTGTGGTGGTGAGTGCTAACGCGAATGCGGCTGCGCCTGCTGCAATTTTACTGAGTCGGGAAAGCTGGCGTATGCGTAAAGAAAGTGTTGAGAGAGCAGCGCGCACGAAGAGTGTCCTCAGATGGTTACGGCTTACGACTTCTCCGACAGGTGAGATGCGCGCAGGCTGATCTGGGCAGCGTTGCGGTGAGCAGGCAGCCACGCGGCGCGCACGAAATTAGAACAGAGGGACGCGGTTGACGCAAGTGCGGCCGAGGCGATGCGAGAAGCGTTGCTGAATGTGATGGGTAATAGAGTGGCGAAAAGGGGGAGGTGGGCGAGGAAAAATAGTTGACATGGCGAACAAAAAGCGAAATACTGAGGTCGCTTCGAGGTGACCTATGTCCCCAGTTCTACCCCTTACGACAGCGCGTTTCGCGATGCGCCGTCGCCCCGTTCGACGCCCCGCTGTTTCTTTCCTACCTTTTAGCCCTGATGAGCCAAAACCAGAGGCCGGTGCTCTTGCCCAGAGCGACCCCGGCGGGTGCAAGGGAAGTCTGGAGAGTCCCACGGCGGATTGCCCCCCGCCCACGATCCAGACTCCTCATGCGCCACTGGTGGGCATAGCTCGCCTCGCCGCGAAATCGCCTGCGGCGGAAACGAAGCGCAAGTCGGAAGAAAAGCCGGAGTATTTTTTGTTGCCGGTGAAATCGATCTTGAATCGCTGCGATTCGGCGAGGGTGCCGTTTGAGTGGACGGTGAATCCGTATCGCGGCTGCGAGTTTGCCTGCAAATATTGTTACGCGCGGTACACGCACGAGTATATGGAAATTGACGGCGGAGAATTCGAGAAGAAAATTTTCGTGAAGCAGGATGCCGCGGCGCTGCTGCAGCGCGATGTGTCGGCGAAGTATTCGTACGAGTCGAAGGCATCGGGATACACGGAGGCGGAGCATATTGCGATTGGGACCGCGACGGATCCGTACCAGCCGGCGGAGAAGGAATATGGTGTGACGCGGGCGTGTCTGGAGGAGTTGGCGAAACGCGAAGGGCTGAGCGTGTCGGTGATTACCAAGTCGAATCAGATTGTGCGCGACATTGATATTTTAAAGGTGATTGCGGGGAAGTCAGCGCTGTCGCTGAACATTACGATTACGACGTTGAAGCCGCGACTGGCGCGATTGTTGGAGCCGCGAGCGCCGCGTCCGGATCTGCGATTGAAGGCAGTGCGGGAATTGCGCGAGGCGGGATTGAATGTAGGCGTGTCGGCGTCACCATTGGTGCCGGGTATTACGGATGGCGAAGGGGAATTGGAAGCGGTGGCTGCGGCGGCGAAAGAGGCGGGCGCACAGTGGTTTTTCTCGGGAGTGTTGTTCCTCATGCCGGCGTCGGCGAAACAGTTTTTGCCTTTTGTGCGCGAGAAATTTCCCAAGCTGGCGAAGCAGTATGAGGAGTGGTACGGGAAGAATGCCTACCCGCCGGAAGAGTATCGGAAGAAGGTGTCAGAGCGGGTGCTGCGCATCCGGCAGAAATTCGGATTCAGCGCACGGCCATGGGAAGGAATGCGACCGAAAGCACGGCGAGCGCAGATGAGCCTAGGGTGGGATGCGGGAGCGTTGAGTGAGGCAGTAAAGATGGAAAATAGAAAATAGAAAACTAAGAATTAGAAAACGTCCGTCTGGAACGTGTGAAGAAATTGGCTTTGGGTGATGGATTGTCACGTTCTGGTGATTAGGCAAGTCGTCTCCACGATTCTCCCGCCGCTTTTGTTTTGCTTTTCTATGGTTTCATCATGGTGCAAGTCTCA
>JBAVNY010000646.1:0-7594 GCA_049691535.1 Candidatus Acidiferrum sp. | reverse complement strand
GGCCAAGAGTGGTGGTGAGGAGGGCGTAGGTGGTTACTAAGGCGATGTAGCTTTGAACTTGTTTCATGGTTCCTCACTTGGGCGTCGTCTACGCTTCGCAAAGAATAAGCGATGGGTGGGCGGATGTTAAGGTCTCCGGACGCAACTTGAGCGACTGATAACTCTGCGTTGGGATTATGGCTTGTGGAGGGGCTGGGAGCCATTGTCAAAAGTGACAGGCCGGAAATTGTGGTTAGGGAGTGGTGTGACGGGGTGGGTGATGAGTGAAAGGAGAGAAAAAGGATGGAGGCGTGGAAGAGTGATCTTGGGCCGGCAGGCTGCCGGCGCTACCAATCGGTGTGGGCGATGGTGACTTAAGAGTAGGGGTGGAAATTTGGTTTGGTGGGTGATACGGGATGTTGTAAGGTACCGAGCAATCTACGGGGGACGTTGCAGATAGCAGATTTGCAGTTCACGAACCCGACTGGGTTTGAATTCCTGCTGCGCGAGTAAGTCGCGGGCTAAAGCATACGAAGAAAAACTGGGGTGACTGATGAAGGTAACGCGCAGGCGGGATTGGGTGAGTCTTGTTTTGGCGGCGGTCGTGCTTTTGCTGGGGTCGTCAGGCCTGCGAGCGCAAACGTATGAGCACGACTCGGAACCGAAGCTGTTTACGTATGACGAGCTGGTGCAGTTGAGCCTGGATCAGGAGATGAGTCCTGCCCTGGCGGAAAAGCTGCGGGTGGTGACGACTACGCCGTTCATCAACAATGAGGCTTACTATCGCGGGGCGCGGCCACAGGCGCTAGAGGTGCAGGGACTGGGACCGAGCCTGCGCGTGGCGCTGTGGAATATCGAGCGAGGACTGGAACTGGACGACATCAAACTTTTTCTGACGGACAAAGAACACTTCATGAAGAAAGTAGAGGAAGAACGGGCAGAGGCAAAGAAGACGGGGAAACGAGTGAGGGCGGTGGCGCTTGAGAAAATTCCCGAGGACATCGAATTGCTGAAAGCCGCGGACGTGTGGATTTTGAATGAAGTGGACTGGGGCGTGAAACGAACGGAATACCGGGAAGTGGTGCGGGAGCTGGCGGACACGTTGAATATGAATTGGGCGTACGGGGTGGAATTTCTGGAGATCGATTCGAAGCAGCTGGGGACGGACACGTTTGACGACAACGAGAGCGAAGAACAGCGCAAGCAACTGATCGAGCAGTTTAGCGTGGACAAAGACCGGATACGGGCGCTGCACGGGCAGGCGGTAATGTCGCGGTATCCGATACGCGGGGCGCGGCTGGTGCCGTTCACGATGGGCTATGACTGGTTCACGGAGAACAAGATCAGGCCGCTGGAAAAAGCGAAGCGGAAGGCAGCGATATTGATCGGCGAAGACCTGACGCGAGAAATGCGTCGGGCCGGGCGGACGACACTGTATGTGGATCTGGACGTGCCGGAGGCGCCGGGGCAACAACTGACGATTGCGGCTACACATCTGGAAAATCGAGCGCCACCGAAAGTGCGGCGGCAGCAGATGGAGGAATTGATGGCGGAGGTGAAGGAGACGAGGCATCCGGTAATTGTGGCTGGGGATTTGAATACAACGGGTTCGAATGGGACGCCGACCAGTGTGGAGAACATGTTGTACAAACAGTTCGGAAGCACGGATTTTTGGACGACGAAGGGCGTACAGTGGGCGACGGGAGTGGGCATGATTTATAGCGGAGCGAAGACGGCGAGGAAGCTGGCGGGGATTCAGTATCGAGTGGACCCAACGTCGGCAAATATTCCGGGATTATCGGCGAACCTGGAGCGGGGACTTTTCACAAGCATCGAGAAGTTCCGTTTTGCGGATGGAAAGGCGTTCGATTTTCGAGGAGAAGCTGCGAAGACGGTAAATGGAATTACGGGCACGCTGGCGGATTCCAATCAACGAAACAGCAAGGGATTTACGCCGACGTTTGTGACGGAACTGATCTGGGGGAAAGTGCGGGTGGCAAAATTCAAGCTGGACTGGATCTTTGTGAAGGCGGACCTGGATAGCCCGAGGGATGCGCGGGGATCGGACTTGTTTGCGCCACACTTTCCGCGGACGTTTACTGACCTGAATAACTGCTTGCCGGAGCCGATATCGGATCACAGCCCGATGACGGTGGACCTGCCGTTTCACGGTGTGGGGAAAAGTGGCGGAGAGCAGAAAGCGGCGGGAGCGCAGTAGATTTGAAGGCGGATGCCGGGCTGAAGCCCGGTCCCCACACATTGATAATATATTCGAAGGGCAACGGGGGCGGAGTAGGTTCGAGGTGGATTGTTACTATTGACAGTGTTGCTGGGTGGTTTCGAGGACGATGATTTGTGGGTCCTCGGAGTTTGGTGATGCTGTGACATTTCCGACCGCGTACGTTGCAATGGCCTGCCTGTTTGTGGCGTTGTGTGTTCGTTCGCAACCGCAATTGATGGGTGGGTGCCGGGCTGAAGCCCGGTCCCTACACAACGTGGAAAATATATTTGGAGGCCAAGGAACGGATGCAGGCGCGCCTGCGAGTACGAGTGTGGCGCGGGAGCGATTTACGCTGCGGGATGGGACGGCGGTGCGATTGAGGTTGAAAGAGAATATTTCGTCGGCGAACGCGAGTGTGGGGGAATTTGTGGGATTTGAGGTGCTGGACGAGATCGAAGTGAATGGAGTGGTGGTGATACCGCGAGGAGGTCGAGCGCGAGGAAGTGTTACGGAGGCGGTGAGTAAGGGGAAGATGGGCCGGGCGGGGAAATTGGAGATTGTGCTGGACTATGTGAGATTGGCGGATTTTGAAACGGCGGCGGTGCGAGCGGTGCAGACCGCGGGCGGAGGGGAGCGAGATGGCGGCGGGAAGCCGGTCGGGATCGTGGCGAATGGATGGCTTTATTGGCCCAGCGCACCGTTTGTGTTGTTTACGCATGGGAAGAACATAACGATACCCAAGGGGGCGGAAGTTACGGCGTATGTGGATGGCGACGTGAATTTGAACGCCGCAAAATTTGCGCGAAAAATGGCGGATTGATGGGTGGGCGCCGGGCGAAAGCCCGGTCCCTCCACACCTATAACGACTGGGTGCTGGGAGTTGGTGGTTACGCTTGGACGGCTTGGACGGCTTTGGCGATTGGTGGGTCGGCTTGTGGGGCCTTGGCTAGGGCGGCTAGGAGTTCGTAGGAGCGGAGGCGGTCTTCGAAGTTGTAGGTGTTGGTGACGACCATCAACTCGTCGGCCTGGGTCTCTTCGAGAAACGCGTTTAAGCGGGTTTGGACACGTTCGGGACTACCAAAAATTGCGGCGCCAAATTTTGTGGCGACGGCTTCGCGTTCGTCGGGAGTCCAGCTGAGATTCCTGGTCGGCGGAGGCAAGGGGCCGGGAACGCCGCGGATTAAATTCAAAAACATTTGAATCGGAGTGGTGGCGAGGAATTGGGCCTGTTCATCGGAATCGGCGACGATGATCGGCAACCCGACCATGACGTAAGGACGATCGAGAGTTGCGGAAGGGCGAAACGATGCGCGATAGATGCGAAGCGCGAGCAACAGCGGGTCCGGTTGGAAATGCGCGGCAAAGGCAAATGGCAAGCCCAGTTGGCCGGCGAGACGCGCACTGAAATCGCTGGAGCCGAGCAGCCAAATAGGAATGTTGGAGTTTTCGCCGGGGTAGGCATGAACGCGCTGAGATGGTTCTGGTGAGCCGAGATAGCGGCGCAGCTCGTCGAGAAGCTCGGGAAAATTCTCGCCGGTGTTGATGAGAGTCCCGCGGAGAGCTCGCGCGGCTGCGCCATCACCGCCCGGAGCGCGGCCGAGGCCCAAGTCAATTCTGCCGGGAAAAAGCGCTTCGAGAGTGCCGAACTGTTCGGCGATGACCAGCGGAGCATGGTTGGGGAGCATGATGCCGCCGGAACCTACGCGAATTGTGGAAGTGGCGTTGGCGATGTAACTGATCAAGACAGAAGTGGCGGAGCAGGCGACACCATTAATGTTGTGGTGCTCGGCAAGCCAAAAACGTTTGTAGCCGAGGGACTCGGTGTGGAGGGCCAAAGCGCGGGAGCTGTGGAAGGCTTCCTGGGCGATTCCACCGCGGCGCAGATGGGCTAAATCTAAGACCGAGAGTGGCGTGGTGGCTAGACGCGCAGGATCGGACATGGAGATCTCAGTTCCGCCACTCGGGATCGACTGCGAACAAGCGGCTAAGACTTGGATGCCGGAGTTATCTGCGCGGTAATACGCACGGCCGGATGACGTAATTGATTATTTAAGTTCTCCGGTGAGGAATTGGGCGCGACCGAGGCCGAAGCTCCAATCTTCATCGGCGTTGGAAAACACGGAGATGACTACATCGGATGGAGGGATGGCGCAGCTTTTTTCCAGTTCGCTGCACAATGCAGCATAAAGCGCTAGCTTCGCTTCGCAGCTGCGCTGTTTACTGAATACTGAGATGAGGACGACTTTGGAGGAACGCTCGATGCCGAGGCCGGTGTCTTGGACGACGAAATGGGAAGCGGGGTGCTCGTGGTAGATCTGATAGCGGTCGCGTTGTGGAACGTGGAAGGTGGATAAGACGGCACGGTGAACGGCGTCGAGAAGAGTTTTTATTTCTTCGGTGCTGCGGCCTTTTAGTGCGTCGATACGAATCAGTGGCATGGCTTAGTGCCTTGTTCGCAACCGCAATTTATGGGTTGTGAGAGCCGGGCCAAAGTCCGTTCCCTACACATGGTTGAGAAGATACGAATCAGTGGCATGGATTGGTGCCTCAGTGAGTGGTTGCGGATTTGCCTAGTTGCTGAAGTTTGTTTACGTCGATTTGCAGACCGGCGGCGGCGACATTTTCTTCGAGATGTTTCACGCTGGAAGTGCCGGGAATGGGCAGAATGACGGGAGAATGGACGAGCAGCCAGGCGAGCGCAACCTGTGAGGGGGTGGCGTTACCTTGCTTTGCGAGATGGGCGAGGGCGCTGTCTGGGCCGGAGAGGTTGCCGGCAGCTAACGGGAACCATGGAATGAAGGCGATGTTGTTTTTCTGACAATAGCTCAGAACATTTTCGGAGCCGCGATCGGCAAAGCTGTAGCGATTCTGGACGCTGACGATGGGAACGATGGTTTGCGCGTGCTGAATCTGCTCGACGCTGACTTCGGATAGGCCGACGTGCTTGATCTTACCCTGGGATTGGAGATCTTTGAGGGTGCCGAGTTGATCTTCGGCGGGAACCTTGGGATCGATGCGATGCAGTTGATAGAGGTCGATGCGATCGAGACGGAGACGGCGCAGGCTGCCTTCGCAAGCGGAGCGCAGGTGCTCGGGCTTTCCGTTTTCGACCCAGAGGTTGGGGCCGGGACGGTCGAAGCCGCCTTTGGTGGCAATGACGAGATTGGAAGGATACGGATGTAGGGCTTCGGCGATGATTTCTTCGCTGACGTTGGGGCCGTAGGAATCGGCGGTGTCGATGAAGTTGATACCGAGTTCGACGGCGCGACGCAAGACTTGAATGGCTTCGGGGCGATTGGGAGGCTCACCCCAGATGCCGTCTCCGGTGATGCGCATGGCGCCGAAACCGAGGCGGGTGACGGGGAGATCGTTGCCGATAGCGAATTGACCGGATTGGGTGGCGGGTTGTTGGGTTTGGAGATTCTTGTTGGTCATGGATTGCCCTTCCCTGCTGCGTTTGGTCGTTGAGAGTGCTTCTACTCTGATTCAAGTGTAGGGTCTTCGGTTTTAGGAATTTTTTGCTTGGCTGAAGTGTTGCCACGATCCCTCCACTGCGCGTCGCAAAAAACGCGGCGCTCCGGTCTGGATGACATCACTTCTGATGGGCTGGATGGGCGATGTGTTGCTGGTGCTTCCAGAAGTAGATGATGAGAGCGGTGACGGCGGCGAGGAGCAGAACAATTGCTACTACGCCTGGGTGACTGAACTTTTTCATGAAGTGGAGGATTTGGGTGCCGTAGCGACCGGCTAGAAAGGCGAGGAGGGTGTACCTGGCGGAACGGCCCAGGGTGAGCGCGGCGAGGAATTTCGCGGTGGGATATTGGAGCGCACCGGCTACGAACAAAAATGGAGTTAAGGGGATTGGTGGAGGCAGCATCGCGGGGATGGCGATGGCGAAGAATCCCCAGCGTTCGAAGGTTTTATAAAACTTTTCCGCCTTGCGGCGCGGAAACTTCTTCTCGATAGCTTCCTTGCCACCGGAGCGAGAGAGGCGATAGGTGAGAAAGCCGCCGATGATAGAACCGACGGTGGCCATGAGGGCGTAGTAGAGCCAGAGATTTTGTTGTCGCGCGGCCAAGAGAATGGTGGCGACATCCATGGCGCCGGGAACCGGGATCGGGGAGTTGTCGAGAAGTCCGAGCGGGATTAGGCCGATGCCGCCGAGGCGGAATAGCCAACGCCAAAGGCTAAATTCGGCGCTTGCGAACAATGCACCAGAACTAAACAAAGAAATTCACCAACTCCAGATCTAGAGCCCGGAAGGCGACGCGGGAGGATTGAGAGCGGGGCGGATCGCTATTTTCCCGAAGCAATGTGACTCCACAGTTTTGATTCCGTGTGAAGAGGCGGAGGGTACAGGGAAACGCGACGGAAGTGCGAATCAGGCAAAATATCGGAAGAGATGCAAAGAGGGGCGCGATAGCCGGATTTGGATAGTAATGCGGATACGTGCTTTACCTGAGTTATCACAAGATTATCGTGCAGGACAAAGCGAGCGCGGGTGGGAATCGCGGTGGGCGGCGCACGGAAATCCTGAGGCAAATGCGCGGAGGCGGTGGTTTTGCATGATGTGCCGGAAGGAAAGATAATAGGCGGAGTTCCGGCGCAGGTGACGGGCGAGCAACCGAGGCGCATGGAAATGGAAAAACGATGACGATAGCGAATGCGGCGAAGGCGGAGATTGGGGAGCCGGCGGGCCCAGCCTTCGAAAAGATGCTGCCGATTGTGGATCCAGAAGGATTGCCAGGGGAAGAATTCCTGGAGGATGTGCGAAAGATCGTTGCGAGCAAGCAACTGACGAATGGGAAGTATGTGCGGAAGTTTGAAAAACAGGCGGCGGCGTATTTGGGAGTGAAGCACTGCGTGGCGGTGAGCAGTTGCACTTCGGGATTGCTGCTGGTGTTGCGCTGCTTGAATTTGCAGGGAGAAGTGATTCTGCCGAGTTTCACGTTTCATGCTACGGCGCATGCGGTGGTATGGAATGGATTGAAACCGGTGTTTGCGGATTGCGACTCGAATACGTTTTGCGTTGATGCTGCATCGGTGCGAGAGCAGATTACATCGCGAACCGCAGCGATTTTGGGAGTGCACGTATTTGGAAATCCGGCGCAGGTGATGGAACTGCAGGAGGTTTCGGAGAGATTAGGAATTCCCTTGGTATTTGATGCAGCGCAGGCCTTTGGGAGCAAGTCCGGGGGCAAGTGCGTTGGAGGATTCGGAACGGCAGAGGTGTTCAGTTTTTCGCCGACGAAACTGGTGGTTGGTGGCGAAGGAGGGTTGATCGCTACGCATGATGCGCGATTGGCAGAACGGTTGAGAGCCGGACGGAATTATGGGGATGCGGGCAATTACGATCCGGAACTCCTTGGAATTAATGCGCGGATGGAAGAGATA
>JBAVNY010000645.1:0-8568 GCA_049691535.1 Candidatus Acidiferrum sp. | reverse complement strand
GATCAAAGCTGAGCAGAACGTATGAACTGTCGCCGGACGGGTTGCAGTTGTGGGAATCGATTAAGGTGAACACCGGGCACGGGAATTATCCGGTGACGATCCGCTATGTGTATGACGCGGTGGATCTGCCGGGGAAGCCAGCGGCGAATCAAGCAGCGAGCCAGTAGCACGTTCCCTCCTAGGGATACCAAAACAATCCAAGTGTTCAGTGGAAGAGCGGCATGATGTCGCAGGCACAGGTTTCGATGTGTCAGTCGCGGAGCTTTGGTAGAGCTTGGTCCAGGTCGGCGATTAGGTCGGAGGTGGATTCTAGGCCGATATTGAGGCGGACGATGCGATGGTCGTAGGGAGGACGTCCGGGGATGCGGCCGATGTCGTAAGAGACGGCGAGGCTGGTGACACCGGCCCAACTGTAGCCAATTTTGAAGAGCTGAAGGGCATCGACGAAGGCACGCACTTGCTGTTGGGATGGGCCGGGTTTGAAGACGATAGAGAACACGCCGGACGACCCGAGGAAATCGCGCTTCCAAAATTCGTGACCAGGGCAGGAGGCAAGTGCAGGATGCAAAACTGTTTCTACTTCGGGTCGCGTGGCGAGCCAAGTGGCCACAGCGAGCGCGGACGTCTCGATGGCGGAAAGGCGCACGGCCATGGTTTGCAATCCGCGCAGGGCCAGGCTGCAATCGTCGGGCGAAACGGCAAAGCCGAGATTTTGTTGCGCGGAGCCGAGACGCTCGTAAAGCGCGGGATCGCGGACGGTGACCGAGCCGAGGAGTAGATCGCTATGGCCGCCGATGTATTTGGTGACGGCCTGCATGGTGATATCGACGCCGTGAGCGAAAGCGTCGAGGAGCACGCCGGCCGCCCAGGTGTTGTCGAGAACCACACGAACGTTGCGCGCGTGAGCGGCAGCGATGATGGCGGGAAGGTCTTGCACCTCCATGGTGATGGAGCCGGGGCTTTCGCACCAAACGAGGCGCGTATTTTCCTGGATCAAGGAAGGAATGTTGGCGCCGATAGTGGGTTCGTAAAACGTAGCGGTCACGCCAAAACGGTTGAGCAGAGTGGTGGCGAGCTTGCGATTCGGAAAGTAGACGCTGGCGGGAATGAGGATGTGATCGCCTGCCTTGAGGAAGGCGAGATTGATGAGGGAAATGGCAGCCTGGCCGCCGGGAGTCAGTATGGTGTGAGCACCACCTTCCAGTTCGCAGATGCGCGCGGCGAGTTCGAGAGCGGTGGGAGTACCGTAAAGGCCGTAGGTGTAGCCTACGCGCTTTTGGTCCCAAGTGTCGCGAACGGCGGCAGCGGAGGGGAAGACAGTGGTAGAGCCGCGATAAACCGGGGTGGTGAGGGAGTGATAGCCTTGCGGAATTTTGGCGTCGGAATGGATGAGCTTGGTTTGCCAGGTTTTGGCCATGATGCCTCACGGTGCGACAAAACGATAAAGTTTTGCTACGCACCATCGCGGTCGAACCGAGCGATTAGTATAGCGAGGATTGGATAAAACTCACGTTGGTACGGTGGCGGTTGCGTTGACGGAGAGTCGCGGCGGATGCTATAAATAATAATTCTGTAGGCAGCTACAGGCCCACCGTATGCTCCTATCGGGTCGGGGAACGGCGCGGCTGCCAACCTGAAATTTTTAGGCGAAACAATTAATGCCAAGTCTGGTTCACCAAATCGGCGAACTGTTCCTCCGCGCTGTGCCTGTAGCAGTGATCGTCCTGATTTTTTACATAATACTCAAAACAATTTTCTTCAAACCGCTGCTGAAAGTGATGGCCGAGCGCGAAGCGCGCACGATTGGCGCGCAGAAGGAAGCGGAAGCGGCGCAAGCGAAAGCAGCGGAAAAAGTGCGGCAGTACGAAGAGGCGCTGCGGCACGCCAAAGCCAAGGTTTACACGGAACAGGAAGAGACACGCAAGAAATTTATGGATGAGCGTGCGGCGATTCTGAAGGATGCGCGGGCTAAGGCCAACGAAGAAGTGGCCGTGGCGAAGGCGCGGATAAACGCTGAGTTTGAAGCTGCGAAGAAGGAAATCGAAGCAAGCGTTCCACAACTGGCCGCAGAAATTGCCGGGCGCGTGTTGCATGCGCCGGAGATGCCGAGCAATCCGAGAGAGGCGCGATGAGCCGCAAGTTGAAAATCGTTGGACGGACAGTGGTATCGGCAATGATGTGCCTGGCCGTGGCGGCGATGGCGCTAGCGGCGGAAGAAGGCGGGAACGCGGCGGAAGGCCCGGTCGGAAACATCTTCAAGTGGATTCACTTCGTGATTTTGGCGGCGTTGCTGTATTGGGTGTTTGGGAAATTGCTGCCACCGTGGTTTCGCGGAAACGCCGAGCGGATCAGTTCTGCTATTACAAAAGCCAATGCAGCGAAAGCAGAAGCTGAACGGAAATTACAGGAAGCCGAGCGGAAGCTGGCGAATCTGGAAAAGGAAATCGCGGAATTCCGCGCGGCAGCGGAGCGCGAAGGAGCCGCCGAGATCGATCGATTGAGAGTGCTGACGAATTCGGACGTGGAAAAGATTCGAGCGGCGGCCGGGGTGGAAGTGGAAGCAGCGGAGCGAGCAGCGCGCGTGGAATTGAAAGCATTGGCCGCTAAGCTGGCGGTGGATGGAGCGGAAAAGCAAGTTGCCAACCAGATGACGCCGGCGATTCAGGAAGCGATGATCGACAATTTTGTGCAAAGTCTGCAGGGGAGGCCGAATTGAAATCGGCGAGCCTGCAATACGCTAACGCGCTGGCGGATATCGCGTTGCAACAGGGCGCGGCAGAACCGGCCACGAACCAGTTGACGGATCTGGTGGAGGCGTTTGAGGAATCCGCGGAGCTGCGAAATTTCATGGCCAGCCCAGCATTGTCGAGAGAAGCGAAGCACGGGGTGATCGAAAAGCTGGTGGCGCGGGTGGGCGCGAGCAAGATTATTCGAAACTTTTTGTTTGTGGCGGCGGATCACGGGCGCACATCGCAATTGCCGGAGATCCTGAAGTCGTTTCAAGAAGTGGTGCGGCAGAGGCAAGGAATCGCGGAGGCAGAAGTGGTGTCTGCCGCGGAATTGACGCCGAAGCAGAAGGAACAGTTGCTGCAAACGCTGGAGCGCAAGACGGGTAAAAAGATTCAGGCCAAGTATTCGCTAGAGCCGGAGCTGCTGGGTGGCGCGACGGTACGCATCGGGGATACGGTGTACGACGGATCGGTGCGCACGCAATTGAACAACATGCGCGAGCGACTGGCGGCCGAGTAAAGATTCTGAAACGGAGTGGGCATGGCAAAGATCAAGGCAGACGAAATCAGCAAGATCCTGCGTGAGCAGATCGCGAATTACGAGCAGACCGTCTCAGTGGACGAGGTGGGCTCGGTAATCAGCGTGGGCGACGGCATTGCGCGCATTCATGGCCTGGAAAAAGCGATGGCCGGAGAGATGCTCGCGTTTCCGCACGACGTGTTTGGAATCGCGTTGAACCTGGAAGAAGAAGAAGTGGGCGCAGTGCTGCTGGGCGAGTCTTCGGAATTGAAAGAAGGTGACACGGTTCGGCGCACAAATACGATTATGTCGGTGCCCGTGGGCGACGAGCTGATCGGGCGCGTGGTAAATCCGCTCGGTGAGCCGGAAGACGACAAGGGGCCGATCGCGACAAAATTGCGGAATCCGCTGGAGCGCATTGCGCCGGGCGTGTTGGATCGCCAGCCAGTACGTGAACCGTTGCAGACCGGTATTAAGGCTATCGACGCCATGATTCCGATTGGCCGCGGACAGCGCGAGCTGATCATTGGAGACCGGCAGACGGGAAAGACCGCGGTCATTCTGGACACGATCATCAACCAGAAGGGTAGCGGCGTGATTTGCATTTACTGCGCGATTGGGCAGAAACGCTCGACGATTGCCCAGGTGATGAAGGTGCTGACCGACGCAGGAGCGATGGACTACACGATTATCGTGGCGTCTTCCGCGGCAGAGCCGGCTTCGGTACAGTACATTGCGCCGTACGCAGCATGCGCGATGGGCGAATATTTTCGTGACAACAAACGGCATGCGGTGACTTTTTACGACGACTTGTCGAAGCACGCGCAAGCGTATCGCGAAATTTCGTTGCTGTTGCGGCGGCCACCGGGACGCGAGGCGTTTCCTGGCGACGTTTTCTATCTACACTCGCGCTTGCTGGAACGCGCAGCGAAGTTGAGCGACAAACTGGGCGGAGGATCGCTGACGTCTCTGCCGGTAATTGAGACCCAGGCGGGCGACGTGTCGGCATACATCCCGACGAACGTAATTTCGATTACGGACGGGCAGATTTATCTTGAATCGGATTTGTTCAACGCCGGCATCCGTCCCGCGATTAACGTGGGCATCTCGGTGAGCCGCGTGGGAGGCAACGCGCAGATTAAGGCGATGCGGCAAGTAGCGGGCACGCTACGTTTAGACATGGCGCAGTATCGCGAGTTGGCGGCATTCGCGCAGTTTGGCTCGGATCAATTGGATAAGGCGACGCAAGCGCAGTTGGCGCGCGGGCAACGGCTGACGGAAGTGTTGAAGCAGGATCAGTACGAACCATTGACGGTTGAGAAGCAAGTGTTGGAATTGTATGTGGCGACCAGCGGCCCGCTGGATAGCGTTCCGGTGGACCAAGTGCGGCGGTTTCTGAAGGAACTTGTGCAGTTCGTGGAAACGAATCACCCGAACATCTTGAAAGACATCGCGACGAAGAAGGCTCTGGACGACGCGATTAAGGCGAACATCAAGACCGCGTTGGACGCATTCAAGGACCGATTCACGGCTGCGATTGAAGCGGGAGCGGCTGCGAAGTAAAAAAACGCTGCAGCGTATATGCCTACACTTCTCGATTTCCGACGCCGTATCCGTTCAGTGAAGAGCTCACAGCAAATCACGCGAGCGATGAAGTTCGTTGCGGCGGCACGCTTGCGGCGTGCGCAGGAAGCGGCACTAGCGGCGCGGCCCTACGCGAAGGAACTTGCCCGGGTGTTGCGGTCGACCATGGAGCGCATTGAATCGCCGGAACATCCGTTGCTGGCGAAGCGGCCGGAAGAACGCATCCTGGTGATCGTAATGTCTGGAGAGCGCGGTCTGGCGGGCGCGTTCAATTCGAACATTCTGAGAAAAGCGTACGAACTGATTCGCAGCAAGCAAGGCAAGAAGGTGGTGGTGCTGCCAGTCGGGAAAAAGGGCAGAGATTCACTACGGCGCGCGGGAATTGAATTTGTCGGAGAATTCGTCAATGTGCTGGCGCGCGTGGATTATGGAGTAGCGCGCGACATTGCGAATCTGGTGGCGGGGCTGTACATCAAGGACGAGATTGACGCGGTGTACATGGTGTTCAGCGAATTCAAGAGTGTGGTGGCGCCGGTCTTGGCGGTAGAAAAGTTGCTGCCGGTTGAAAAAATTGTGGAAGAGGGCGAAGAGAAGAAAGAAAAAGATGAGTCGACAAAGATTGACTACATCTACGAGCAGCCGGAACAGCAGATTCTGAGTCGCTTGTTGCCGCGGTACGTGGAGACGCAGATTTTGCGGGCGATGTTGGAGTCGAGCGCGGCGGAGTATGCGGCTCGTATGACCGCTATGGAAGCAGCGACGAAAAATGCGGGAGAAGTAATCGAGGCGTTGACGCTGCACATGAACAAAGTGCGTCAAGCAGCGATTACCAAGGAAATTATTGAAATTGTGAGCGGAGCAAATTACGCGGGATAGCGGCGGCGTGAGTTGTGTGCAGAACTCTAGTCACGAATCATCAGTCACTAGTTACGGAATTTAGAGGAGTCGAAGATGGCGGAACAGTACGCAGCGGTGGGACATGTGGTGCAGGTCATCGGGCCGGTGTTGGACATTCAGTTTGAGTCCGGGCACTTGCCGGCAATTTACAACGCGGTACGGATAACCAGCGAAGGATTTTCAGTGCCGGAACCGCTGGACGTGACGGCGGAAGTGCAGCAGCACCTGGGTGAAGGGCGCGTGCGCGCGGTGGCGATGGAACCGACCGAAGGCATGGTGCGCGGGATGAAGGCGTTCGATACCGGGCGCCCAATTGAAGTGCCGGTAGGACGCGCAACGCTGGGGCGCGTGATGAACGTGCTGGGAAAACCGGTGGATCAGCTTGGGCCCATTGTTACGAATACGTATTACCCGATTCACCGGCCTGCTCCTGCGTTGGAGGATCAGTCGACTGCGCTGGAAATGTTTGAAACCGGGATCAAAGTTGTGGACTTGATGGAGCCTTATGTAAAGGGCGGCAAGATCGGGTTGTTCGGTGGCGCGGGCGTAGGCAAGACGGTTTTGATTTTGGAATTGATTCACAACGTGGCCATGCAGCACGGCGGCTTGTCAGTGTTCGCGGGCGTGGGCGAGAGAACGCGCGAAGGTAACGACTTGTGGCTGGAAATGTCGGAATCGCACGTGATTGAGCCGGGCAATTCAGACAAGTCGCGTGCGGCACTGATTTATGGACAGATGACCGAGCCACCAGGAGCGCGTTTGCGCGTCGGACTGACGGGATTGACGGTGGCGGAATATTTCCGTGACCAGGAACACCTGGACGTGTTGTTGTTCATCGATAACATTTTCCGATTTGTGCAGGCGGGATCGGAAGTATCGGCGCTGCTGGGCCGCATGCCTTCCGCTGTGGGATACCAGCCAAACCTAAACACGGAAATTGGCGAATTGCAGGAACGCATTACGTCGACGAAGAGCGGCTCGATTACGTCGGTACAGGCGATTTACGTGCCCGCCGACGACTATACGGACCCGGCGCCTGCCGCGACGTTTGCACACCTGGATGCAACGACCAACCTAAGCCGTCAGATCGTGGAACGCGGAATTTATCCTGCAGTTGATCCGTTGGCGAGCTTCTCGCGCATTTTGGATCCGCGCGTGGTGGGGCAAGAACACTATGCGGTGGCGCGGTCGGTGAAATCGGTGCTGCAGCGTTACAAGGATCTGCAAGACATCATCGCGATTCTGGGTATTGAAGAATTGTCGGACGAAGACAAACGGACGGTGGCACGCGCGCGGCGCATCGAGAAATTCCTGTCGCAGCCAATGTTCGTGGCAGCGCAATTCACAGGCTTGGAAGGCAAGTACGTGAAGATTGAAGACACGGTGCGCAGCTTCAAGGAAATCGTAGAAGGAAAGTACGACGACATTCCGGAGCAGGCGTTTTACATGGTGGGAACGATTGATGAAGTGCACGAAAAAGCCGAGAAGATGAAGGCGGGTAAGTAAGGAAGAAGATGCTTCCGGAAGCCATCAAACT
The DNA here is from genome assembly GCA_049691535.1 of Candidatus Acidiferrum sp. Classification (GTDB taxonomy): domain Bacteria; phylum Acidobacteriota; class Terriglobia; order Acidiferrales; family UBA7541; genus Acidiferrum. Next base: position 1,301 of record JBAVNY010000645.1, on the reverse strand, counting down.
GATTGTGGTCACGCCCGAACGGCAACTGCTCAAGGAAACCGTCTTGGAAGTGACCATTCCCGGGCTGGACGGCGAGCTCGGCGTGTTGCCGGGGCATGCGCCGCTGATGACGGAGCTGGGCGTCGGCGAATTGAAGTACAAAACGGCGGGTGGCGGACAAGCGACAGCGCTGGCAATCGTGCAAGGATTCGCGGAAGTGTTGCCAGATCGGGTGACAGTGTTGGCGGAAACCGCGGAGCGTGCGGAAGAAATTGATATAAGCCGCGCGGAACGAGCGCTGGAGCGGGCGCAGAAGCGCATCGCTCAGCCTGCTCCTGAGGTCGATTGGGCTCGCGCAGAGTTTGCGTTGCGACGTGCCCTGATTCGCATTCAAGTCGTGAGGAAGTATCGGGGCGAGCCGGTGGAGGTTCGCTAGTTTGCTGCAGAAGCGCTCGGTTACTGAACTGTCTAGCGCGCATCAAACCCATAGGAGCATCAAGTGGAAGAAATCACGATTTATAGCACCGGATGGTGCCCGGACTGCCGGCGCGTGAAGACATTTTTGAAGGAACGTGGAGTGGCGTTTCGCGAAATAAATATTGAGGAAGATGAGGACGCCGAGGAAATTGTCCTGCGCGAGAATCACGGAAGGCGGCGGGTGCCTACGTTGAAGGTGGAAGGGCGATATTTTGCGTGCAGCCCGTTTAATGCGCAGCAGTTGGCGGATGAGTTGAAGATTCAGCTGAATTCGTAGACGTTAAATCCTTCCGTAGTGAGTCCAGAAAAACAAGTCAAGTCTGCGCTTCGTTCAGTCGAACTGCGCAGTAGCTCGGTGTTGCCACGATCACTCCACTACGAGTCGGCCGAGTGCGCCGCCTCTCCGGTCGGGATGACAATGCGGCAAGAGGCGACTCGACTTGGGATGACAGCAGCGGGTACGCAGCGACGTCAGTGGATTGATTGTAGTGCAGAGTTTAGCTGGGGAAACCGCGGGTCCAGGTTTGGGTTACGTTTAGGGATTCGTCTAGGAGCAGGATGTCGGCATCGGCGCCGGTGCGGAGTGAACCTTTTTTGAACTCGATGCCGAGAAGCGTGGCGGGATTCAGAGTGAGCATGCGCAGCGCATCGGGCAGCGGGATGCCGAGGTTGACGATGTTGCGGAGTGCGCGGTCGAGGGTGAGCGTACTGCCGGCCAGTTTGCCTTCGGCGTTGCGGCAGACTCCACCCGCAACAGTTACTTCGAATGTGCCGAGCGTGTATTTCCCATCGGGCATGCCAGTCGCAGAAATTCCATCACTAATAAGGATCACGCCGGATGCGCC
>JBAVNY010000644.1:0-2030 GCA_049691535.1 Candidatus Acidiferrum sp. | reverse complement strand
GGTCTGAACTTAGCGATGCGGATCACGAAAAGTTGCGTGCCCGCGTGCCTGAACTGTTGTCGATCGAGGGTATGGCGAAGCTGCCGGCTCGAATCGTTGAGAAGATTAAAGCTGAATCGATCGACTCAATGGCGATCGTCCCATTGGTTACTGCCAGCGGTCCTCTGGGTGTAATAACGATGGGCAGCCGCCAGCCAAACACGTTTGGGCAAGAAGACTTGGACCTTTTGTCGCAAATCAGCACTCAGATTGCGCTTGCCGTCGAGAACGCCGTTGCTTATGGACGCGTGACGGACGCTAGAGATCGGCTCGAGGAAGAGCGCTTGTATCTTGAGTCAGAAATTCGATCCGAATACAACTTCGAGGACATCGTTGGTAAGAGTGCTGCCCTTCGCAAGGTGCTGGATCAAGTTGCCGTTGTCGCCCCCACCCCATCCACAGTGCTTCTGCACGGTGAAAACGGCACTGGCAAGGAATTATTCGCCCGGGCCATTCATAACATCAGTCCCCGTCGCGAGCGCACTTTCGTTCGACTGAACTGTTCCGCCATACCTTCCGTGCTGGTGGAGTGCGAATTGTTTGGGCATGAAAAGGGCGCTTTCACCGGAGCCCTAATGCAAAAGAAAGGCCGGTTCGAGCTGGCGGATCACGGAACTCTATTTCTCGATGAGATCGGCGACATCACCCTGGATTTGCAGCCGAAGCTGTTGCGCGCCCTGCAGGAGCAGGAGTTCGAGCGTTTGGGAAGTACAAGGACCATTCATGTCGATGTTCGTTTGATTGCCGCTACGCATCGCGATTTGGATGACATGATCCGCAACAACCAGTTTCGCGAAGACCTTTTCTACAGATTGAATGTCTGCCCCATCGAAATCCCTCCGCTTCGCGAAAGACGCGAGGACATTCCGCTCCTGGTGCACTATTTTGTCTTGCGCCACTCCCGGCAAATGCAGAAGCGCGTCAGATCGGTTCCGAAGCACGCCATGGAGTCGCTGGTGAACGCCGATTGGCCCGGCAATATTCGGCAGTTGGAGAACTTCATCGAGCGTTGCGTGATCTTCACGCAAGGGGATGAATTAAATGTCCTACGTGCGGAGCTGAAGAAGCCATCGGTCCGGCTCGCTGCTTCAGCCGTGTCAAGTTTCGAACAAGCCGAGCGGCAAGCCATTGTCCGTGCATTGGCAGCCACCTCCGGGAAAATGGCCGGCAAGGGCGGAGCGGCAGAACGCCTCGGACTGAAACGAACCACACTCCAGAACAAGATGAAAAAACTGGGCATCACTCGTGCGGACTATTCGCAATAACAATGCGGTAGCTCTCTAACAAATGCCTTTGATGGTTGTGGCCCTTGGCTTCAAATCCCCGTTCAGCCCGTGCCCGCATGGGGGCACTGCCCATTGGCCGGGCACAGGTTTCTCTCGGCGCACTGGATATGCCTTCTGTTTAAAGGAGTTATGCAGGTGACCCCTGGCACCAGAACTGCAACAGGCTCTAAAGCGAGCTCGCCAGCCGACGCTCTGGCTGCTCAGATGTCCCAAGGAGGAGCGATGCTCCGCGTCCAGATACAGGATTGCTCGAACGGTTTGACTCTCAAACTGGCGGGACGATTTACCGGCGATGACGCCGAGAACAGCCGTGTTCTAATCATGCGCTTCCGAGACGGAATGAGACTTGTCCTAGATCTTACGGATGTCACATTCATTGATTCCGTAGGAGAACAGGTCCTATCGTTTTTTGGCCGGTTCGGGGCGGAGTTTGTTGCTCCGACATCCTATACACTCGACGTATGTGAGCGTTTGCATCTGCGCCTTGTTCGAGACGGGGCGCCGGATAAGAACACGTCAAGCGCTTCCCGCACAAATGGTCGCCGACCCAGGGCCCCCGCACGTCTGCCGGAAAAAGAGGAAGTCTGAAAACGCTGGCAGGTACCTCATTGCGGGAATCACGATGTGACTTTCCACGGTGATTTCGTCCGTCCGGACACTTCCCTGCCGTAGCAGTCTGTCATCAGCTTCGTCCTCACTGAGGAC
>JBAVNY010000643.1:0-1508 GCA_049691535.1 Candidatus Acidiferrum sp. | reverse complement strand
GTGCTGGACGTCGCCGCAGTACCGCCGCACGAGATCAAGGCCGCGGGAAGAAGGAGTACCAGCACGCCGAAGACAACAAGTGCGAATCGACCCCAACGGTTGTGGCTCATCCCACCTTAACGACTCGCCTCCGGGACACACTCGATGGCGAGGAGTCTCAAGAACTCCGATCTAGCGGGATCTTAATACGGCATGCCACGGAAACGAGGGGACTCGTACCTTGGTGTAACCATAGTCGTTACCCATCAAGACGGGTAACGTTGACATTCCTCTTTCCTATGACACAATTGCAATAATTCCCCAAGACAACGTTGGAAACGGAAGGGGCCTGATTTGACTCCATTCAGACGTTTTATTGCTGGATTCCTGTGCCTTTTAATGTCGGCGCTACCTGCAGTTTGTGCGCCCGCGGAAGGACAACCTGCCGGCCAGATACGGGCCTTGATTCCGATGGCTACGCGGAATGCCAAGACAGCCCAGGTCAACGACAATCTGCAGTGGGACGATCTGCTGAAGACCCAACAGAAGGGCCGTTTACGGGCCAGCCTGACCGACGGGTCTATTCTCAGCGTAGGTTCAAACAGTGAATTGCGGGTGGTGCAGCACGATGCCGCTTCACAGCAGACTTCGCTTGAAATGAACTTGGGCAAAGTGCGGAGCCAAGTGGTCAAGATCACGCAGCCGGGCGGCAAGTTCGAGATGAAGACACCCAATGCCGTGATCGGGGTGATTGGCACTGATTTCTATGTGAGCTACAACGGCAACCAGACGACGGTCATTTGCTATACGGGCAAAGTGTGGGTCTCTCCCCTCGGGAATGCGAAGATCGTTAAAAATTCCGGGGAAACGACGCAGAGCCAGATACAGGTCAGCGCCGGGCAAATGGTGGTGATCAGCACTGAGATTCCCCCCGCAGGTTTTGAACCTCAGGCTACGCCCCCTGAAGTACAGGTGGCCAGCATAGGCGACACAAATGTGCCAGACCCTCGACCGGCCGCCCCGCATCCGCACCTGGTGCGCAACATCATTATTGGCGTTGGAGTGGCAGCGGTGGGGTGGACGGTTGGCATTACGCAACTCAACACCAGTGGGGGCAAACCCGCATGCAATCCGCAAACCGGCGGCTGCGGTAAGTAATTACTTGCATACATCCATACGCCCTCTGAGTCGGGGCTGCGCGGGCCTGGGATCGCGATGGTTATGACGCTGCGCGAACAAACGTGGTCCCGCTGGTCCGCGAAGCTAAGCAGATTCTCAGCCAGACAGTCGGACCTTGCTCTCGCTTTGCTTGTGACGCTGGCGGGCCTAGTGTTATTCGCTTTTACAGGGATTGGCGGCAATACCTCGGCTGGATTTCTGTTCCTGCAAAACGTTGAGCAGCGCTCGTTGGACATGCGCTTCGCCGCACGCGGACAACGGCCGCATGACGAACGCATCGTGATCGTCGGAATCGACGAAAAGACTCTCCAGACGGTCGGCTCGTTTCCATTGCCGCGCACTGCCTACGC
>JBAVNY010000642.1:0-8534 GCA_049691535.1 Candidatus Acidiferrum sp. | reverse complement strand
AGCGGAAATAGCCCACCTCGCCTTTTCCCTGCACAGCACACTTCTTTAAGAAGAACGTGGACGTTGCGGAAGCTGTTCATCAGCCGGTGATCTAAAGCCGGGCGATCACCTAAGATGAACACATTTTGCCCCGATGGTGTGTACCCTGGAAATTGGTGTAGCGCGATTCTGCCTGCTGATGCCGACCTTATGTCTGTGGGCTTGGTCTCACTGCTTCTCCCAGTAATCAATGAAGTCGATGATGTTGTGATTGAACTCGTCGGGGTACTCGCGATAGTGGAAATGGCCAGCTTTGTTGACGATGTACATGCGGGTGCGCGGATTTTTTTCGGAGATCACTTCGAAAAGATCCAATCCTCGAGACAATACCGCGGACGGATCGTTGTAGCCCCAGTAGAGCAGCACCGGCATTGGCAGAAGGCCTTCGTCTTTGACGCGTTGCAGTGTGGCTTTTTTCCAATCGTTAAATTGTGAAGCCAGCGGCTCGCCGGCACCGGCTTTCATCTTCACCACGGTTTCCTGAGATTTTTGAAGACTGGCCATGTATTCCCCGGCGGCAAAGAACTCGTCGTCGAAAGCGACTTCGGGCTTGAAGGAAATCGACTTCAACCGGCACTCCCATTCGACCGCGTCGGGTTCCTTGGGACATTTAGCAAGGGTTTCCTGACGAGTGTTGGCGCCCTCAGGCGATGCGGTGAGACTGTCGATGATGACCAGGGTTCGCACGATCTCGGGATGCGCGATAGCTAGAAGGAAGACGCAGCCTCCGCCGCGCGACTGGCCAACCAGGTGTACCTTTCCGAGTTTCATGGTCTGGATGAACTGGTACATGTGCTCGACTTCGCCTTGAATGTTGTAGTCCTTATCGTCGAGAGGATTGCCGGTCATGCCGGAGGCAAGTTTGTCGGGAGCAAAAACGTGAAAGCGTTTTGCGAGGCCCGGCAAATTCTTGGACCAGGTGTTGGCACTGGAGTGGCCGGACCAACCTTCACCGTGAACGAGGACGAGTGGCTCGCCCTCGCCCATCTCGTAGTAGCGGGTTTTGACGCCTTGAACATCGATGAATTTTGCGTGAAGTCCAGCGATCGAGCCGTCTTGATTCGGTGTAGCTGCTGAGACACAGGTGACGACGAAACTCGATACAAGAATAAGAAACAGTACCGCAATTGATCTTTTTTTTGTGCGACTGCAATTTCTCAGGGATTCAAACTGCGCGAGCGATTGTGTGGCTACTTCGAAAAATGAGAGCGGAAAAATCATGGCGGAACTCCTTCACGTCTGAGCGAGCCGGATCATTAATAAAGCAATGAGAGGTGTTTATATCACAGCAGGCGATTTCGCAGGTGCTACTCTCGGTCAAGTGCATGCGAGTCTCCAGGGGCGGCTTCAGAAGATTTGTTTTAAGCGGCAATCGGCTACGGGCTGTTCTAGAATTGGGCGCCACACTTCGGTTTAAGGTGGTAGGGCTTTCATTTTGCAGTAAGAGGACTCATCTTCTATGACCAACAGAGCGACACGGCGTGAGTTTTGCAGGAAGGTGGTGGGAGGCGCGGCAGAAATGGCGATCGCTGGTGCGGCAAGCATGGCGTTGGCTAGTTCTGCGAGCGATGCCACCGAACTGGCCATGTCGTGCGCCGAAATTGATCCGGCACAGGCCACGGGTGGCGACCTGCTGACCAATGCGAAGTACGCGGTCGGAGCAAAATTCCGGATGGGGCAATTTATTCAGCGCGGAGCTGATGCCAAAGATGCCGAGGCGATTTTCCGGCGTTTGACAGATTTGGAGCCGCAGCGATGGGTCGACGCGTGGACCCATCTGGCAGAACCCTGCGAAAAGCAGGGCGCAGAACTCGCGGCGCAGGGAAAAGATCAGGAAGCCAAGGCGGCTTATCAAAAGGCGTCGATGTATTACGGTATCGCGAAATTTCCAGTAATCAACCATCCGGCGAAGCAAGCAGCGTATCGAAAATGCGTGGAAACGTATTTGAAAGCAGCGCGATATTTTGAGCCCCCGCTGGAGCGCGTGACAATTCCGTTCGAGGGGAAAGAGATCATCGGCTATTTGCGTAAACCAAAAGGCGTGACGCGGCCTCCGGTAGTGATCGCGACGGGCGGAATCGACGTATATAAAGAGGAGCGCGAAACATCGGATCTGTTGGATGTGGGATTAGCGGCGTTTTCAACGGACATGCCCGGCAATGGGGAGTGTCCCATCTGGTACACGCCCGACGCGGATCGTTTCTACACGGCGGTCATCGATTATCTGATGAAGCGCCAAGATGTAGATGGCGAACGCCTGGGAATTATGGGGCGCAGTTACGGTGGATACTGGGGCGGCAAAATGGCGTACGTGGAGAACCAACGAATTCGCGCGGCGGTGGCGTGGGGCGGGCCGATTCACTACACCTTTCAGGAGCCATGGTTGCAACACCTGGAAGAAGACAAATTGTATTTGTGGCCCTTCGAGGACTCGATGGTGTACGCGCATCACGTAAATAATGTGAAGGAGTTGCGCGCGCAAGCACCGGCCATGTCGTTGAAGACGGAAGGCTGGCTGGATAAGCCGTCTGCACCGCTGCTGGCCGTGAACGGTGCGAAAGATCCGTGGATCACGATTCAGGATGTGTATGTATTACTGGAAGGCGGCGCGGCGAAGTCCGCGCGAATCTATCCCGACGCGGGACACATGGGCGGACCAGAAGCTGGAAAATTAGTGATGAACTGGCTGCGCACACAACTTACCAGGTGAACTTGTAATTCTTTTTAATCGATTCTTCAAAAGGCGGCTATACGCCGCTAGGCGTGAGCTCTGTTTTCGAAGATAACGCCAAGTCCGCTGCGATTGCAGGCCACGCTACGGGTTCGATGGGACCTACGACGAACAGCCAGCTTAGCGCGCCGGTCCAAAGGATTGCGGACGTGACCAAGAAGGGCCAAAAAAAGTGGGCGGTGCGATCGACGAGCAACCCGGTGAGAGCCGGAGCTACGACCCCAGAAAGATTGCCCACGAATAATTGAATGCCGCACCAGCGCCCAACGGCTTGCGCACCCGCCAGACGCTGGGTGATCGCCCACAAATTCGCGGCGCCGACTCCGAATGCGGCGGCTGTAAGCAGCAGGCAGACAATGCACCCCAAGTCCGGAGCTACAACAGAACATGCCAGGAAGAGTCCACAGAAGAAGGCCGCCGCGATCGTCAGACCTTTGCGTACTCGCGTGTGAGACGCACCCGATTCGATCCAGCGATCGGAGAGCCAACCCCCCAGCGTTGACGAAATCGCGCTGACCACGAAGAAGCCGCCTCCGACGCGTGCCATCCGTGCGAGAGAAAACCCCCGCTCGCGAACCAGATAAAACGGCAGCCAAGTAAGAATGAAATATAGAAAATAGTTGGCGCAGAAGAGACCGAAGCAGGTGCCCCATGCCGACCGCTGTTTGAGGATTGCTGTGAAACCCTGCTGAAGCTTCGACGTGGTCTTTGCGGGCGCTGTGGGCATCCATGCAAACCATGGAAGCAGCCACACCAAGCTCACCAAGCCGAGTCCGACGAAGAAGGGACGCCATCCAAATTTGGAAATGAGAGCCGCGCCAAAGAGCAGGCCGACGGCCGGGCCGAGTGACAGGCCAGAAGCGATAAACGCGTTGGCGATGCCACGGCGTTGTTCGGGAAGATGCGTGGCAATTATTTTCGAATACGACGGATACGCTACCGATTCGCCGGCTCCAAGAAGCACACGCACCGCGACAAGTGCCGCGAAACCGTGCAGCAATCCCGTGGCGGCAGTGGCTGTGGACCACAGAAGAAATCCGATAGCGAAAACGTACTTCACCTCAAAACGATCGACGAGCCATCCCGCTAGAAGTTGACATCCTGCATACGTCCAGAAAAATGCAGAGAGCAGCATGCCCAGACGCGAGGCGGATAGCCCGAGTTCATCCTTCAAAAGAGGTGCGGCAATGGAAAGATTGCTGCGGTCAATGTAATTAATAAAGACGGAAACGGCTAAGAGGGCGATGACGTAACGGAGCGTCGGGGAAAGGCGCGCCGGAGTAGAAGCGAGAGCCACGGGCAGCGATTGTGTTTAGAAAGTGAAGAAAATGCAAGGCGCGCCGGCTAACCAAAGATAGCAAGATCATGGTAAGGCGTGCCCTCCGGGATCACTGCGGAAAAACGCTGTAGCGAATTCAGTGATGTGCGACCGAAGCAGGCCGGGTCTGTTTCAAAACGGGCACCGTACCAGATTGCCGTTGACAGCGGTGTTGAATATTGCAACGATTAGATATCCTTTCGGCCTTCTCCCTGACATCTTCGCAACTCGGGGAATCTCCCATTCCCAGATTCCATATTCAAGATGCCAGCAATTCACAGAGCCTGATTTTGTATCGTAGCGCCCAAATCGCTCCCGTCGCGGAGGTCTGCGCGCGTGTGCACTTGGCTGCAAAGATTTTAGGCGCAAAACCGGAAATAGTCCGGTACGATGCGCTTGAATTTAGAAGGCACGGGGACGGCACGACCTCCGCGCCAAATTCGAATCAAGGAGAGCAACGGAACATGGCGACAGCAACGAAGAAAATCGGAATGTTGGGTGTGGCGATCGCACTGGTGGCGGGCAGCAGTATGTTGAGCTCACCGGCCAAGGCCGATGTGGCTTCCGCGGAAGCCACCTTTAAGGCCAAGTGTGCTGCGTGTCACGGCGCAGATGGCAAAGGAAAAGAAATGATGAAGACGCGCGATTTGGGATCACCCGACGTGCAGAAGCAGACCGACGCGGACCTGACCACAATTATCACCAAGGGTAAGGGGAAGATGCCCGCGTACGGAACGTTGACCCCAGACCAGGTGAAGGACCTGGTGACGTACGTCCGTTCGTTGAAGAAGTAAGTTCGAACGGCGCGCAAGAATTCAGCATGGAGCACGATCGCTCCTACGTGCTCCATGTAATTGAACAAACAGGAGGAAGTGATGAAGAAGTTGGTAACAGGAATCGTAATCGTGGGAGTGTTGTGTCTGGTGGGCAGTGTGGCACGTTCGCAAGACGTGGCAAACGGCGAGAAGGTCTACAAAGCGAAGTGCGCCAGTTGCCATGGTCCAGACGGCAAGGGTGAAACCGCCGCTGGAAAGGCCACTAAGGCTCGTGATTTCGCATCGCCGGAAGCCAAGAAGGAAACGGATGCGGAATGGACTGACATCATCGTGAAGGGCAAGAACAAGATGCCCGGCTACGACAAGAAGATCACCGATGCCGAAGTGAAGGATGTTGTGGCGTACATTCGGAGCATCGCCAAGTAAGTTTGCCGGTGCGTCTGCCGTTCCGGACGCACAATAAGAAAGCCAACACATAGGCCCTGGCGGATCCTTCGCTGGGGCTTATGAACCACAGAGAAGCAAGGGCGCGCAAGCGCCGGAGTTTTCATACCATGAGTTTGGGAAACCAAGTACGCGAGTGGGCCCGGCCCGCTTATTATCTCGGCCAGAATACGTTAAGTTTGATCGGTGCGGTTCTCACCACCAGCAGTGCCATAACGCTGATCGGATTTTGGATTTACGATTTTATCCTTCCGGGCCCTCCCCATCCCTACGTCGGCATTCTGATATTCCTGATTCTCCCGGGAATTTTTATATTAGGGCTACTGCTGATTCCAGCGGGGATTGCGCTGCGTCGCCGGGAGTTGCGTACCGCTGGTGAACTGCCGGAGCTTTATCCCGCCGTTGATCTGAAGATGCCGGTGGTGCGCCATGCGATCATCTTAATCGGCATCGCGACGTTCATGAATGTGCTGATATTCGGTTTCGCCTCGTATCGCGGTGTCTCCTACATGGACACCACCACGTTTTGCGGTCAAACCTGCCATACCGTGATGCAGCCGGAATTTTCCGCGTATCAAAATTCTCCGCACGCGCGGGTGGATTGTGTGGAGTGTCATATCGGCCCCGGCGCCGGCTGGTTCGTGCGCTCCAAGTTGTCGGGTCTGCGCCAGGTTTTCGCCGTGACGTTCAAGACATATTCGCGCCCGATTCCTTCGCCCGTGAAATATTTGCGCCCCGCGCGGGAGACCTGCGAACACTGCCACTGGCCGCAGCGTTTTACCGGCGATAAGTTCATTGTGAAAACCAACTATAAGGAAGATGAGAAAAACACCCCGCTGACCACCGCACTGCTAGTAAAAGTGGGCGGTCGGACCTGGCAAGGCTCGGTAGGAATTCACGGGCGTCACCTCGACGATGGCGCACGCATTCATTACATCTCCACGGATGAACACCGGCAGGTCATCCCGGTGGTGTATTACACCGACGACAAAGGAAAGACCGTCGAGTTCGTATCCACCGACATCAAGACCACCAAAGAGCAGTTGGAAAAGGGCGAAAAGCGATCGATGGATTGCATCGATTGCCACAACCGCCCAACCCATGCCTTCGAACTGCCGGAAAATGCGGTAGACAACCGCATGTCGCGCGGGTTGATCAGCCCGGACCTGCCATTCATCCGCAAAAAAGCGGTGGAACTGTTGAAAGTGACGTATCCCGATCGCGATACCGCGCAGAAGCAAATTGTAGACGGCATTGACACCTTTTATAAGACCACCTATCCGGAAATTTATAACACCAAGCGGGCGTTAGTGGAACAATCCGCCGATAACCTGGCCAAGATTTACCTGCGCAATATCTTCCCGGAAATGAATGTGAATTGGGGAGTGCACCCGAACAATTTGGGACACAACGATTTCCCCGGATGCTTCCGCTGCCACGATGGTTCACACACCAGCGCCGATGGCCAGACAATTTCCAACGATTGCACCGCTTGCCACAACCTGCTGGCGGTCCAGGAGGAAAATCCCAAGATTCTCACCGATCTTGGCTTGAAGTAGGGACAATTCGTGGGCCATTGCGGCCCGGAGGTAGTGCCTTATGAGCTCCAAACGAGCCAATAGGCAACGCCGCGTGAAGTTGCTGGGCGGGTTGCTGATTGCGCTTGCGTGGGTGCTCGCTCCCACTCGCGCTACCGCAAATACAAGAAATGCTCCAGCCTTGAAACCGGATGAGGCGTGCCTGGCGTGCCACGGCACCGCTGGCATGAAGTCCGACAAGGGCAAAAATATTTCGGTCGATCCCGTGAAGCATAGCGCCAGCGCCCATGCGATTCTGGGTTGCAGCGATTGCCACACGTCGATCAAAGATTTTCCCCACCCAGCAAAGATCGCCAAGGTGGAGTGCGTAACCTGCCATGCGGATGAGGTGAAGGCCTTTGGCAGCAGCGTCCATTCTCTATTGGGCGATAACGCCTGTGCTGCGTGTCACGGCAGCGCTCATGAATTAACCACGGCCGAAAAAGTGATGCCCGCGAAGTGCGTGGACTGCCACGCATCGGAAGTTAAGGAATTTGATGGGAGTATTCATGGCGCCGCGGCAAAACGCGGAGATCCGGATGCGCCTAAGTGTGAATCGTGCCACGGCGTTGTGCATGGCGTGAAAGCGGCAAGTGAAGCGGGTTCGGCGGTTGCTGCGAAAAACCTGGCGCAGACTTGCGCGAAGTGCCATAGCGACGCGGGATTTTTGTCACGCCACCAGATTCCCGTCGCGCATCCCGTGGAGTCCTACGAGCAGAGCGTGCACGGCCGCGCGATTGCTGCCGGAAGCGCGCAGGCGGCGAACTGCAATAATTGTCACGGTAATCATGACATTCAACCGGCGCGTGAGGCAGAGTCCCGCGTCAATCACTGGCGCGTGTCGCAAACCTGCGCGCAATGCCACAAAGAAATTGCCAAAACCTACGAAGAAAGCATCCACGGTGTGGCAGTCAAGTCCGGTGTGAAGGACGCTCCGGTTTGTACCGATTGTCACGGAGAGCATTTAATCCTGGGGCCCAAAAATCCCGCATCGCCGGTGAATGCGGCCAATGTTTCGGCGGAGACCTGCGGGCGTTGCCATGCCAGTGCGCGGATGGCTAAGCTCTACGATCTGCCGGCGGATCGCGTGCCGTCGTATGCAGATAGTTATCACGGGCTAGCGTTGAAGGGCGGGAAGATGACCGCGGCGAATTGCGCGTCGTGCCACGGCATTCACAATATCTTCCGGTCAGCCGATCCGCGTTCGACCGTGAATACCGCGAACTTGGGCAAAACTTGCGGTCAATGCCATAAGGGCGCGGATGAAGCGCGTTATGCCATCGGCCCGATTCACGTGCAGACCGGCGCGGGGCCGAATCATCCCGTCGTGAAATGGATCCGCTGGACGTACTGGGTGCTGATCCCCATGACGCTGGGATTCATGCTACTGCATAATTTGCTGGACCTGCTGACCAAATTGATTCGGCGGCGGCCACGACATGAAAGCAGCCAAGTGGCGCTGCGGATGAATTTGCAATTCCGCATTGCGCACTGGGGCATTATGGCCAGTTTCCCAACGCTGGTGGTCACCGGCTTCGCGTTGAAATATCCCGACAGTTGGTGGGCTCGGCCGCTGCTGATGTGGGAGTCCAATGCCGGTGTGCGCGGCGGGCTTCACCGCGTGGCCGCAATTGTGATGCTGCTGGCCA
>JBAVNY010000641.1:0-6803 GCA_049691535.1 Candidatus Acidiferrum sp. | reverse complement strand
CCCCCAAACAACGTAGGAGATGCGACCGGCTGGTTTGAGCACGCGAAGCTGCTCGCGGAGCGCCTTGTGCACGTCGGGAAAGAACATCAAGCCAAAGCGACAGGTGATCCGGTCAAAGTGATGATCCGGAAAAGGAAGTTTCTCCGCATCCGCGGCCTGGAATTCCATGTTGGTGAGGCCCTGACGTTTGGCCAGATCGCGGGCGGCGCGAAGCATCTCCGGCACGAGGTCAGTGGCGACGACATGGCCCTGCAAACCGACTACTTTTGCAACGCTGAGAGCGGGTTCACCAGTGCCGCTGGCGAGGTCGAGGACGCACTGGCCGGGTGCGAGTTCCGCACCTTTAACCACTAAATCAGTCGCGGCTCGAGATTGCGCTGATAGCTTTTCGTACCATTTCTTCCAAAGAGGCGCGGCGTCTTTCCATTCGGCACGAATCGCGCTTTTTGCGTCAGCGGGCACGGAATTCATCGAGGCGACCTCTCAGGGACGAAAAAGTTAAGGCTGACGAGCATGAGTATACGCCGGAACCTATGTAGGACGTAAGAAGTGGCGCGTCTCCGAGTCCTAACAGACGAAAAACACTCTGCTTAACGCCGGCGGATATGCCCATCCGACAACGGTCCGCTGGCCGGACTGGACGTAGTCGCCCCCCAGGACTAGTCTAATAGAGGCCGACAGGGGCTGCGGGTCACCGCAGTTGTGGCCAAACAAACTATGGGTACAGGAACGATAGTAGCGGGCGCTCGCCCCGAATATCGCGGTTTGGCGTATTGGATGGAGCGCGTCCTAAAAGAATTGGGAAAAGTGCAGGCGTCTCCGGATGTGGACGCGGTGCACGACTTGCGAGTGGCGATACGGCGGTGCCGTTCTGTTGCCGGGGTAATGGAGGAAGTGGACCCGGATCCTTCCTGGGTAGAGATGCGCAAGCTGGGGCGCAAACTGTTCCGGCAGTTGGGCGAGTTGCGCGATACGCAGGTACTCGAGGAATGGACTAAGAACCTTTCGAGCGACTCGGACCCGGTACGGCTGAGGTTGCTGGCAACCTTTGAGGGCCGTGAGAAGGAAATGCGTGACGCGGCGCTGAAGGCAGCAGCGAAATTCGAGCAGAAGGCATGGAGAAAGCTGGAACGTGCACTGCAGAGCAGGGCGCGGCGCGTGCCGCCAGAGAGTTTAGCGGCTGAATGTTTGGCGATCGAGAGGCTCGACGCAGCCCGGGAGCTGCATGCGGCGGCACTGCGGACGGAAAAACCAAAACCGTGGCACGCGTTGCGAATAGGGGTGAAGCGATTCAGGTATACGGTGGAGAGTTTGCTGCCAGCGCGCTATGAGATGTGGGGCGACAACTTGAAGCGGCTGCAAGATTTGCTGGGCGATGTGCACGACCTGGACGTGCTGGCGGACGCGATTCATCAAGTAGCAAGCGGCGAGCCGGAAGAATCGCGGACAGGTTGGAAAGAAAGACTGGTGAGCGAGAGGCACGTGCGCATCGAGACTTACCGGCAATTGACGCTGGGCAAGACAAGTCTGTGGCACGAATGGCGCCAAGGACTGGCGAATGGGGAAACGCTCGAGGCGGCGGCCCACGCGCGCTTGCGAGTGACCGCGCGGGCGATGGATGGAAATCCAGCGCGTACGGCGCAGGTGGCGCGTCTTTCGATGCGATTGTTCGATTCGTTTGCCCGGGTCCACGCCGGAGAAGTGTTCGAAAACCAGGACCTGCGCAAAGTGATGCGGGCAGCGTCGCGACTGCACGGGATTGGCGTTGTGCTCGATGCTGCGTCGCCAGCGAAGGCAGCGCGGAAGTTCCTTCGAGAGACACGCGTAGTGCCTGGTTGGAGCGAGATGCAGTGGGCGCTGCTGGCGGAAGTGGTGCGGTATCACCGGGGCGGCGAGCCAAAAGCAAAGCACAAAACGTTTGCGAGATTGGCTGAGAAAGAACAGGCGGCGGTGCGCGGACTGGCCGGAGTGCTGCGATTGGCGCGTGTCTTGAGGAAATGCGGAATCGAGTCGACGGTTGGAATGCGCGTGGAGAAGTCGGTGGACGCGTTGATTGTGCGGGTACCGGGCCTGGAAGACTCTGAGCAGGTCGCGGTGCGGCTGGCGGCGGGCAAGCATTTGCTGGAGGGCAGTTTGGGAAGACCACTGATTGTGAAAAGCGTGCCGCTGGCGCCAAAACTGGTGGAGTTGCCGAACACGGAAGAAGAATCAGAACGGCTCCGAGCGGCAGCAGCTTCGGATTAGTTCAGATCCCGCGACTTTCGCACTTCAGGCAGCACATTCGCTCGAAACGAAGTCTGGTAGCTTGTTTTGAATTCCCTTAATAAATTCGTGTCGCCAGCCTGAAAACTCGACCGCTACTTCCCTGCTTTGCGAAGGAGTTTGGGGGTACCCAGCCAAACGAGCTCGCCGCTGGGAGGAACCAAGCGACGGAGCTCGATAAGTGCGGCGCCGGCTTTTTTCAGGGAGCAGATGTGGTGCTTGGAACCGAGCGCGGTGGCGATGAGGTCGTCGAGGTGGGGAGCATGTCCTACAACGAAGACGGCAGACAGGTCTTTGTGTCTAGCCAGCTCGCGGAAAAGCTGCAGCGGTTCGGCGCCAGGCAATAGTTGATCGCTTTTCTGGATTTTCTGTTTCGAGTATTCAAAGGCGCTAGCGACAATTTCGGCGGTCTGAAAGGCACGAACATAAGGACTGGACAGAATCAGATCGGGGACTGTGCCGATCTCGGCCAGACCTTTTGCGACTTGTTTGGTTTTTTCGGTGCCCTCCTCGGTGAGAAATCGTTCCGGATCGGGGGGACACTTGGGATCTTCGCGATCGATGGCAATGCCGTGGCGCACGATGTACAACTGCATCCGAGAGTCCCTCCTGAATTGATTCTACTGAAGCGCATGTGAATGCGATGTAAGAAGAAGGGTGTACGTGTGAATTAGTACAAGGCCGGAGATGGAGCAACACAAAGACGAACGGCGCGGGCCTGCGATAACTAGCGGCGGTCGGGGCGACGGAAATAGAGTTTTACGTGGAATTCCTTTTCGAAGAGATTGGAGCTGCGTTCGGCGTCGCGCAGGTCTTCCGTGGCATCGCCGCGTGCATCAGCCTGGATGGCAACGGCGGAACGTTGGAACGAGGCTTTGAGATCCTCGATGCGCTCGCGATGGGAATGGTCGAGCCCTTCGGCGATACGCACGATGGAAGCGAGGCGGCGAGCGGTGCGCTTGTCACTGGCGTTTAGCGCGGAATAGCCTGGATGGTGGCTGGCTGGTTCAGATTTGCGATTATGATAGCGAACCACCGCGGCGACGAGATTGCGATCGCGGCCTTCGAGACCAGGGATATCACCGTTCAAGGTGAGGTATTCACCGTGTTTGTGGTGACCGCGATGGCTGACCATGTGACCGACGTCGTGAAGCAGTGCGCCAGCTTCGAGCAGTACGCGCGCTGGCGCCGGCAAGTGGTGAACCGGTTGTAGCTGATCGAAAAGCATGAGGCTGAGTTCTCGGACGTGTTCGGCGTGGCGCTGATCGTATTCGAGGCGGCGGCCAAAGCTACGTGTGCCGAGGAGCATCTGGCGCGCGGCAGCGTTGTAGCGGTGCGGTTCTTTTCGAGAAAAGGCCTCGCGAGCAATCTCCTGCAGAAGGCCTTCGCGAATACCGACAGCGGGAATGGCGAACGAACGAATATTGAGATAGCGGCCGAGCGTGGCAAAGATGATGGCGGCGATGCCCATAACGTCGGCGCGGTCGCGCCGCACGCCGTAGGCTTTCATACGCTCGCGGACGTCGCGACGGAGAATGTCGGGAAGTCGCTCGCGAAGGAGAGACAGCTCCAAAGTCGGCAGCCCGTGACTCCGCGGACCTGGTGCAACGTTTGCGAGGGTTTCGGCGTTTCCGCCCAGCGCGACCGCGACTTGATCGGCAAGGTTGGGGCGATTGGGAAGCCTGGATTCGAGCAGGGCGCGAACGTAGCGACGAACTTGCTCCGCTTTCGCAGGCCGAATCACGCCGGGAATGCCGAGAGTGGACATCAGGCGGACGGTGCCGATGGCAAGCTGCGCGCTTTGCAGAACGGTGTGGTCTCGCAGGATGCTTAGTTCCAGGCTGCCGCCACCCAGGTCGACGATGCAGCGCGGCGGAGATTCCGGACCGAGCGCGGCAATGACAGCTTCGCGGCCCAGACGCGATTCTTCCTTGGCGCTGATTACTTCCAAACGAATGCCGGTGGCTTGCTTGACGCGGCGAATCAGACTGTGACGATTCTGCGCTTCGCGCGAGGCACTGGTAGCAACGGCGCGATATTTGGTGACGCCATACTCTTCCATGCACTCGTGAAGACGGCGAAAGGCTTTGACGGCCTTTTTTAGAATTTCTTCGCTGAAGCGATGGCGAAGGAAAACGCCTTCGCCTAAACGCAAGGAGACGCGTTCCGTAAAGAGTGGCTCGATGTCCAGGGCAGAGTAGGCTCGAGCGATGGACAGGCGGACGGCATTGGAGCCGGCGTCAATGGCGGCGATGTGAACCGGTTCAGGCATCGGTCAGGCTAACGCCAGAGATGCGCGAGAGCGGAGGAAGGTGTGTATTTGGAGGCGCGAATCCCCAGATGTTCGGCGATGCGTTGGCGGAGCTGGCGATTGACAGCAGAGACCGGAGCTTCGCCGTCGAGTTCGATAAAGCTGTTGCGCTTGGACATGACTTCGAACTCGCGCTTGATCATCGTCTGGTAGCGAACGAAGGACCAGTAGAGATCGTGAGAGAGCGACATGTCGCGACCCGCTTCCCAATAACTGATGGCCTGGGCTTTTTTGAATTCGCGGGCGAACGCGGTTTCGGGACGCACGTTAAGCCAGAAGGTGAGGTGCGGACGAAGAGCCATGGCGTACAGGCCGGTGAGGTAATCACGATTGATGCCGCGAACTACGCTGCGGGCGATAAGCGTGAAGATGAAGCGATCGGCGAGGACGACCGTGCCGGACCGAAGAGCAGGGACAATGCGGTGTTCGAGCTGATCGAAAAAGTCAGTGGCGTACATCAAGGCGAGTGTGAGACGGGTTACGGCGTTTTGCGCCAGCAATTCATCGATATCGCGCCCGACAAGGTTAGAACGACGCAGGCCGCTGGTTTGCACCGCGAACCCTTCGGACTCTAACCACTCCTGAAGCAGCGCGATTTGCGTGGAGCGGCCGGAGCCGTCGAGACCTTCAATGACAATCAGATTGCCGTTGAGTTCCGTGGGATCCAGGCCGACCAGCGATTCGCCGAAGAAGGATTGCGAATATTCATGTTCGCCGGGAACGGGCTTGATTGCCAGAGGAATTTCGGAAACGGGAGGAGGAGGAAGCGGTTTTTCCTTCTCTTTGTCTTTTTCGTGGTCGGGCATGCTATTCGGCTTCCTGAGCGCGAGGGGCAAAGCGCTTCAAATCGATTTTGGAAGCGACAATGTCGCGCATCTGCTTTTGCAATTTGTTGACGGGCAAAGTGCCGTCGAGGACGACAAAGTTGTCGGTATCTACCATCTTGTCGTATTCCTCGAGGATGCGCGCTTGGAAAAGTTTAAAGCTCTCGGCGCGATCGTAGGAGAGGCCAAGGTCCATGCCAGCTTCATAATACTTCAGCTTCGGACGGCCGCTGAGGATGCGGTGCACGGCGACATCAAGTGGCGCGCGAAAGTAAAAGGTGATGTCGGGTACCGGCGCGAAACGATACAAGTTCCGGAGCCAGCGATGCGAGCAACCGCGAGCCGCGTCGCGGGCAAACGCGGTGTAGACGTAACGGTCGGCGAGAACGAGATAGTCGCCCTGAAGCAGCGGCATGATCTGGCGTTCACAACGATCCGCGAAATCGGAAGCGTGCAACAAAGAAAAAGTTGTCGGAGTGAGGAGACGCTTCTGTTTGCCGCGTCGGGTGGCGGATTTGACGAGCGGAGAAGAATTCCATTCGGTGAAGTGGAGACGATATCCGCCAATCTCGAGCCAGCGCTTGAGCAAATAGAGTTGCGTGCTTTTGCCGGAACCGTCAGTCCCTTCGACGACGATAAGTGCGCCGGGATAAGCACGACTGGGAACGGGGCGACCTGGTTGGGGGAGCGTTGTTTTTGTAGCTTCAGGGCGCAGAGGCTTGGAGATCGTGTCTTGAGTGTCCATGAAGTGGCGAAGGTATTGCGGATCGGTCGATTGAGCGTAGTCTGTCATTGTTACAGAAGCATTACAACACAGCGGTGGGAGTCATGCAAAAGGACGATGGACGGCGCCCGAATGAGAAGGCCGAAGGCAAAACGATAACGATAACGCGGAGAACGGTGAGGTTCGCAGAGAAAGACTCCGCAAAGAATAAACTGGCTCATTTCGATGGGCGATCGGTGCTTTTAAAAGAGCGACATCTTAATGCTGAGAAATTTCTTGGGGTTTTGCCGGAACTCGGTCATGAATTGGCGAAGGTCGCCGGTGAGGCCGGTGAGATTGTCGTAAAGTTTCGGATCAGAGAAGAGTTTGCCAGCGGTATTGGTGTTTTCGTTGAGCTTCGCGGTGGCCGTGGAAAGGTTGCTGCTGGTATCGCGAAGCTTGTTATACAGGGTTTCGTCAGTGGCAAGTTTACCGAGCGTACCTTTTCCTGCGCGCACGTCGGAAAGAACACTGTTGCCATTGGCCAGCGCTTCTTTAGCTTGATCGTAAAGAGTCGGATCGTATAGCAATTTGCCCAAGGTACCTTTTTGCGCGCGGAGGTCGGCAAGAATGGTATTTAGCTGATCGATGGTGCTTTCAACCTTGGTGGACATCTCGTCGGTCATGAGCAGTTTGCCCATGG
>JBAVNY010000640.1:0-8305 GCA_049691535.1 Candidatus Acidiferrum sp. | reverse complement strand
GGTCTGAAGGGCAATGACCTGCTGCTCTCCACAGGTTTGCGCGTGACCTGGGGCAAGGCAAAGCTGTAGACTCGCTGCCGTCCCGAGGCACTCGTTAAGTCGCTCCCTTTACGGAGCTAGGAGGCTGTGCTCATGGGTTTTCTCACTTGGATCATCGTCGGGTTAATTGCCGGCTGGCTTGCCGGTCAAGTTATGAAAGGTGGTGGTTACGGCGTTCTCGTCGACATCATCCTTGGCATTCTTGGCGGCATCGTTGGCGGATGGATCTTCAGCATGTTGGGCCTGTGGCCCGGTGGCGGGCTCATCGGCTCCATCATCGTGGCATTCGTCGGCGCCGTGATCCTTGTCTGGATCGCCCGGCTGCTCAAGCGCGCCTGACAAAGACTCATCCTAAGCAAATGCGCTCCGCAGAATCCTTCTTTGCGGAGCGCATTCTTTTTCTGATGTGGTGGCTTGTTAGTTTTACTTCTTTCAGTCTCTAATTTGCCGCGCTCTGCGATCCCTCGCCGTTCATCTTCGTCACCACCAGCCACTCCGCTGTTGGCGTGCGCAGGTACTTCAGCCGCACTCGAGCCTTCTCCGTGCCGTCGGCATTGTTTAGCTTCTGTTCGGTCGCGATCAACTGTGCCACGACTAGTGGCGAGTGCAAATCCGATGTTAGTTCGTCCACCGCGTTCGCATAATCTCCATTTGCATGCATTACGTAGCCGCGCGCCGATTCGTAAATACTTTCTACTTTCTGGTCGCGCGAACTGGCTGCTAGCGCTTCCAGTTTGTGCTCCAGTGCTTCTGCTTCACTCGTCTTGTGCTCTTTCACTGCCAACCGCACTTGCTCGCGCAGCACATTCGCATATTCCGAATTGCGCTCTGCTGGAAGCATTCCCTCCGGATTTGTCGCCAGCCGGTTCTCCATGCTGGTCAGCAATTCTCGCGCGCTCTGCACATCTTTCGCTAGCAGCACCCGCGCATAGTCAATTTCAAATTGCGCCATCGCATCTTTCGCTTCTGCCGCTTTACCCGAAAGCTGCGTCAGCTCCAGGCGGCCTGTGCCCGCGTCGCCCTCCCAGAAATGTATTAACGTCTTCTGAAACGCAATGTGCAACCGCTCGTGATCGCTCGAAGCCATTCCCATGGCTTTATCGTATTCCGCCCGCGCCTGCGAATATTTCCCCATCAGCGTATATGTATCGCCGCGCCCGTATTGCGACGTGACATAAGTCGCCGACATTTCCAGTGCTTGCGCATAATGCGCCAGCGAGCCGTCATCATCGCCAGTCATCCGCAACACTTCGCCCAGCGAATCTTGCGGATTCGGATCATCCGGCAATGCATCCGCATATCTCCGCAGCAGACTGATCCCTTTCGCCGGTTGTGGGTCAAGGGATTCCACATACGCATATCCCAGCGTGTTCAGTGCCGGGGGGAATTTCGGATCCTGCTCCAGCGAAGCTTCCATCAGCTTTCGTCCGCGCGAATAATCCTGCTGGAAAAAAAGCCATTCACCAGCCAGATACAGCACATGCTTGTCTTTTGGGTGCAGCTTCACCAAATCGTTCATGGCCATAATCGCGGGAAGCGAATCCGCTTCCTGCGTGCCGGTCATGAATTTCACCAGAAGTTTTTCATCCGGCGCGCACTTCGCAGACAATCCCTGTGCCTTCGCCAGCGCGTCCGGCGCCGAGCCAATCCACTTCGCCGCGTACGACCACAGCGCATACGCCAGCGCAAAATTCGGGTCCTTCTCTGTAGCTTTCTGCGCGTGCAAAATTGCATCCGCGTACTGCGCGTTTTCATACTGATCAATCGCCATTTCCAGTTGTTGGCGCGCTTCCACCGACTTGCTCGCGATCCCCAGCGATCCAAATAGCAATTGTGCAGATGGCGTCACCTTCACCGCAGGCTTTGCCGTTCCCGCCTTCGCTTCCGCCAGATGCGCGGTTTGTTGCGCCCAGCTTGGCGTAATCATCACTCCAGCCAAAACCACCAAAAGCCCTTTCGCCGCTACGTTTCTCATAACCGCACCACTCCTCAATCGTTTTGAAAGAACTCTGCCAGGGATACTCTCCGAAGGTATCGTTTGCTGCTTTTCCCTCGATACTGGACGGAAGGTCAGGTGTGCGCAGTTGCCAAGCGGTATTTCCTTTATTACTTGGCCGCGATAAGCCGTCGCCACTTGGGCACACGCTTCTTAGCTAGCACTTGTCTGGTACATCGCCAGTTCCCAAACTAGGGACAACCTACTAGAAAGGTTGTGTGGGGAGTCATGATCGACCGTCGTTTCGTACGTTTGCTTCAACTTGCAGTCGCGGTGTGCATCGTCGCTATTTCTGCTTTACCACTACTCGCCGCTATGAAGAATTGGGCGGTGATTGCGCCGGTGGGCAGTAAACTTCAAGATGTTTCGCTCGCCGATCTGGTAAAGCTTTGCAAGGGAACCCAGAAGGCTTGGCCCGATGGCAAAAATTTCACGCTGGTGATGCACGATCCCGAAACGCCGGAGATGCGCGCGGCGATCCAAAAACTTTTTGGCGTGCCGGCCACTGAAGTGAAACCACTGGTTGCCAAACTCAACGAATCGCGTCCCGTGATTAAGATTGTCGAAAACGACGAAGACCTGTTGCGCACCGTTGACGCTACTCCCGGCGCGATTGGTCTGGTGGATGTTTACGCCATCAACAGCTCCGTGAAAGTGTTGCGCATTGACGGCAAACTCCCCTTCGACATTGGCTACGTCCTCAAAGGCAACTAGCTAATCTTCTTTACGGACTTATACGCACCTTCCCAAGCTCCGCGACTAGATCATTGCAGTGCGGCATAGAGAGCCTGCTTCCAGCGGGCGTTGTCGATGGACCAGAAAATCTTTGCTTTGTTTCCCTTTGCGAGCTGATGGGCCCAGACA
Source organism: Candidatus Acidiferrum sp. (assembly GCA_049691535.1). Classification (GTDB taxonomy): domain Bacteria; phylum Acidobacteriota; class Terriglobia; order Acidiferrales; family UBA7541; genus Acidiferrum. The sequence goes on along the minus strand of JBAVNY010000640.1, from coordinate 5,406 downwards.
TCGCGATTGCGCATGTCGTGGGCCACGTTCAAGCGATCGACTACGGTCATTCCACGGGTCAGCTCGCTGTCGATTTCGACGTCGACGAAATGGTTGGATTGCGAAGTCACAATGGTTGGATCGAGGGCGACGGCCATCGCTACCGGATCGGGAAGGGAAATGCCGTGTTCGCCGGTTTGCGTGAAATAGGCTTGCTGGGCGTGGCTGTTGCATTCGATCGCAAAGTTCGCCACCGGCGTGGCAAAACTCAAAACGTGCTGAATATCGGCGTGATTCAGAACCGCTTCGCCACGGCACAAGTGCCAGCCGACCAATTCAACAGGCAATCCACTGCGCATCACGATCTGCGCCGCTTTCGGGTCGCACCAGATGTTGTACTCGGCTGCTGGAGTTACGTTGCCTTCGCAGCACGGCGCACCGCCCATGACCACGCAGCGGCTCACATTCGCCGCGATACTCGGCTTCTTCTGCAGAGCGAGCGCGATATTGGTCAGCGGGCCTAGCGTGACGATCACTAATCCAGGATGGGACTCGATAGTCTCGATGATCGCATCCGTTGCACTCTGTTTTTCGGGTGCGCGATGCGGCGCTGCGTAGCCGTGATCGCCCAGGCCGTCGCGTCCGTGGAACCAGTCGGCACTGACGTGCGGGCGGGTCAGCGGTCTTGCCGCGCCAGTGAAGACCGGCACCTTTGAGGAGCAAAGTTCCGCGGTGTACAACGCGTTGCGCGAAGCCTGAGCTACATCGACATTTCCTGCGACGGTGGTGATAGCGACAACCTGAACGGCTGGAGAGCACAGTGCCATGATCAGTGCGACGGCGTCGTCGGAAGCCACATCGGTGTCGATCAGGAATTTCATCCGTTGTCGCCGTTTTGCGGGGCTTCGAGATTGAATTCTTTGTGGGTGGTGAGCAGCGCGGCTTTCACGGCGCTTTCTTCGATGACGAAGGAAATGTTGCTTTCCGAGGAGCCTTGGGCGATGGCGATGAGGTTGACGCCGGCGCGTCCAAGAGCGTTGAACGTTTTTCCGGCGATGCCGGGAGTGCCGCGCATGTTTTCGCCAACCACCGCGACAATGGCGATATTTGGATCGACAGTGATGTGCTCGACTTTCTGGTGCGCTAGGTCCTGGGCAAATTCTTTTTTCAGCGCGTCTACGGTGCGCTGGGCATCGGCGCTGGAGACGGCGAAACAAATATCGTTCTGGGATGAGGATTGCGAAATCAGTAGGACCTGGGCGCGCACTTCGGCGGTGGTTGAGAAGGTGCGGCCGACCACATCGGGCAGGCCTACGATGGCGGGGCCGCCGACGCTGATCAAGGTGACATCGCGAATCGCGGTGAGGGCTTTGACGCCGCCACCGATACTGCGTCCTTCGAGAGTGATCTTGGTGCCGAGTTTTTCCGGCGCGAAACTGTTGCGAATCCAGACGGGGATACCAGCGTGGACAACCGGCATGAGCGTTTTGGGATGCAGAACTTTTGCGCCAAAGTAGGCGAGTTCGCCGGCTTCGCGATAGGAGATCACCGGGATGGTGCGAGCCTCGGCGACCAGGCGCGGGTCGGCAGTGAGGACTCCTTCCACGTCGGTCCAGATAATGACTTCGTCCGCGTCCATGGCCGCACCGAGAATGGTGGCGGAATAATCGGAGCCGCCGCGGCCGAGGGTGGTGAGTTGGCCTTCTTTGGTGGCGCCAATGAAGCCGGTAACTACGGGGACCACACCTTTTTTCAGCAGCGGAGTGAGGCGCGCTTGCGATTTGGTACGAGTCTGATCCATCTGCGGGTCTGCACCGCCGTGGAAATGGTCGGTGACAATCAGTTCGGTGGCTTCGATGGCTTCGCTGGGCAGGCCGAGTTGCGCGACGGTGGCGGAAACGAGCGGGGCGGAGAGGCGTTCGCCGAGACTGGAAATTGCGTCCAGGGTGCGCGGGGTGAGTTCGCGGAGCAGCGCGGTGCCATCGCAAAGGCGGCGTCCTTCGGCGAAGACTTGTTCCATGCACTGACGGACGCGGGCGCGTTCGCTGTCGGAGGTGAGCAGTTGAGTGAGCGCAGTTTCGTGTTGTGCGCGTAGAGCGTCGAGAATTGCGGTGGCGTCTTTGGCGTTGCCGGACTGGGCGTGCTTGGCGGCTTCGATGAGTTTGTTGGTGACACCGCTCATGGCGGAGACGACTGCGATGCAGGGCGTGATTTTGTAACCCGTGACGATAATTTCGGCGGCGCGCGCGATGCAGGAGGCATCGCCAACAGAGGTGCCGCCGAATTTCATGACTTGGATTCTAGAGTTCATCGTGAGTGGTTCGCTCCGTGACTGGGTGTCGAGTCGTGACAAGTATTGTACGGTGGAGCGGCGAAGTAGCGGGTGAGGAGTGGGGGGCTGAGAGCGCAGAGAGTACATGGTGGAGTGGTGACTGGTGCGCTGGGCTCACGGCGAAGTTGGAGACCGCGACCGGCAAGAGTGCCGCAACTACGGCGCTCCGACCTTCGAGGATGGGGACCCAGCACTTACGTGCTGGGCTAACTTATGCCGCGCCTCCGGCGCTTGATTTGTGACTGGGAGAGGTCAGCGAAATCGGTAAGAGCCCCCACCGAGAAAATCGAGTAAGCCTAGGTCTCGGAGGACTCGGAGTTGTTGGCGGATTTTGTGGCGGATGTGATGGTTTTGTGGGTGGAGTTTAGCTAGTTCCCGTTCGAAGGTGTAGCGCTCGGACAAGTCGAAGGTTTGCTTGCCGAGGGAGCGAACGATGTCGAGTACGTCGAGGGTCGAGCCTCGCTTTTCTACTTTCAATTTTTCGAGCGGGCGTAGTCGCTCATAGGCGCGTCGCACTTCCTTTACCGGGCACGGGCTACCAGCGTCGATGATTGGAATGCGTGCATCTGCCGGAATTTTGTCGAGAAGAATATTGCAGCCAATCCAGCCGGCGCGACGAGCCGTTGGAGTGGGCAGGGCGAGGTCCATGCGGGAATTAGATCACGAGATGCTACGAAGTCCGCGAAGTGAGGAATCTCTCTTGGGCTTATTCTCGTTCGGAATGAAGTGTGGGTTTTTGGGCGTTGGAGTCGTGATGGCCTTGGAAGCGGAATTTTTGGATGGCTTCGTCTACGGTCGGAGCTTGCGTGGAGAAGATCACGGCGCGGTCGTGGCGGCCGATGAAGTGGAAGCGGCACTCTTGTTGGACTAATTTGGGTTCTAGCGGCATTGAGCTGGGCTGAGTGTGTGTTTGCGTCGCGGGTGCGCGATCCGATCGATCCACGGAATCGCTAATCAGATCAAGGGAAAACTGAATGGTGGTGAGAGAAAGTGTGACGCCCACTATTTCTGAGGTGAGGAGCTGCACGGTAAGCGACAGGAAATCATAAGAAAGTTCTAATCCAACGGCTGAGCGCCGTGTGCGCAGCGCTGCAAGCGCGGTGGTGCCGCTGCCGGAGAACGGATCGAGGACGAGGTCGCCGGGATTGGTGGAGGCGAGGAGTATGCGTTCGAGGAGCGCGACGGGTTTTTGTGTGGGATGTTTGCCGAATTTCTTTCCCCATTTTTTCTGGGGGCTTGATTTCCCAGACGGACTTCATCTGCTTGCCGCCGTTGGTCTGCTTCATAAGCTTGTAGTTGAAGGTGTGGCGGGATTTTTTGTCGCGAGCGGCCCAGATGATGGTTTCGGTAGCGTGGGTGAAATAGCGGCAGGCGAGATTGGGAGGCGGGTTGGGCTTGACCCAGGAAATGTCGTTGAGGATTTTGAAGCCGAGTTGCTGCATGGCGAATCCGACGGAATGGATGACGTGGGCGGTGCCGCTGACCCAGATGGAACCGTTGGGCTTGAGAACGCGCTGGCAGGCAGCGAGCCAGGAGCGACTGAATTCGTGATTAATTTCGGGGCCTTTGGATTTGTCCCAAGTGCCTTTGTTGGCGCTGACCATGCGTCCGGCCTGGCAGGTGATGCCGCCGTTGGAGAGGAAGTAGGGAGGGTCGGCGAAGATGAGGTCGACGGTGGACTCGGGAATGGCGGCGAGGATTTCGAGGCAATCGCCCTGGTAGAGGCGGATGTGATGCTTGGCGTCGTTGTAGACCGGAGTGGGAAGCTGTGGGGCGGGAATGGTCATGGGCGAGGCGTTGATCAAATGGGATGGTTGATCAGGTGAGCATAGGAGTCAAGGAGGAGGATGAAGGAAAAAGATTTTGCCGCAGAGGAAAGAATGAGGGGCTGCCGAGTGCGCGGAGAATGCTTGCTGGAAAAAGAAGGGAAAAAAGATAACGCAGAGACGCTGAGGCGCAGAGGAAGCGCTGAGAAGGCTTGCTGAAGAAGAGGGATTCATCGCACAAACTGCGTGCGATGGCGCACAGTTCCTCACTTCGTTCGGAATGGAGGCGGAAAAAATGGCGGAGCAGCCTGTGGTGCGCCGCTCCGCCACTCCGTCCAACTTCGAGGAAGGCTATTCGCTGAGGTGGAAGGTTACGGTGACGTTTAGCTGAACGGAGACGGGCTGATCGTTCAAGTAGGTTGGTTCGTACTTCCATTTACGGACGGCGTCGAGAGCCGACTGCATAAGCAGCGGGGGGCCAGAGACGACTTTCATTTCTGCTACGTTGCCCTGCTCGTCGAGGATAGCGTCGATAATGACCACGCCTTGCAAATGAACCTGACGGGCCAGCGGAGGATATTCGGGGTTCACGCGGGTAATTACCCTGGGTTCGCGGACGTGGCCACCGACACGGACTGGAGCCTTGGGCTTGCTCTCTTTTGCCAAGGGAGGAGGAGGCACTTTGGTGCTGACGCCACCGATTACCCCGCCAATCACGCCGCCCATGGAGCCACCCGCCACGCCGCCGGGGACGCCGCCCGAAACGCCGGCGAGATCGTCGTCATGGAGCGGCGCTTCTTTAATGTCGGCAATATTCTTGGGGACGACCGTGGGAGCAATCAGCCTTCCGGCATTCTCAAAGACGCGATGCGTGGGAACTGCCTTGATGACCGGGGCGGCCGCGGCGGGAGGTGGGGGAGGAGGAGGCGGCGGCGCGACCAAGAAGGTGGATTCGAGAGCTTTGAGGTTGAGGGTGTCGGTGAAATACAGACCGGCCAGGATGGGTATGCCGATGAGAACGCAGTGGACGATGACGGCCACGAGAATGTCGACAAATTTCGAGCCGCTTTGCATGCGGTTGAGCTCGAGCATCGAGGATTGGAAGGAGCCTTCCTCGGCTGTGGCGCGCAGGTGTCCAACGTGGAGTCGTAGCGGTTGTGGTTGTGGCGCGTTGCGTGGCTCTAAAGGGAGACGAGTTTCGAGTTTTGGGGACTGAACTTCGGGCAAAGGGGAAACTTCGAGGTGCGTGGACGGGGCCATATTGCTGTCCTCCACTCTAATATAGAGGCACGAAGGATGCCAGTTTTCGTGCGGGTGGCGTTGGGATAA
>JBAVNY010000639.1:0-1596 GCA_049691535.1 Candidatus Acidiferrum sp. | reverse complement strand
AGGCGATGCTGTATTCGTGGCGCACCAGTTGCGCGACCTGGCGATAGGTCTCTTCGAAAGCTTTGGCGTTTTCCGGGAAGTAGGCGCGGCCACCGGTGGCCTCGGCAATGGACTTGAGTTGCGCATCGGCGGCGGCAAACGTTTGGCGGATTTGTTCGATGGCGCGTTTGCTGCCAGCCTTGCCATTGCGTAGCGGACCGTTCATGGAAATGCAGAGCACGCGCACGTCGCCAAGCTGCAGGCGAGTTTGCAGAGTTTGCGCGACGGTGGACGGAGACGTGTCGACGCCGGTGGAAAGCAGCAGGATAGTTTTTTTGCCGGGTACGCGAGCGAGCCAATCGAGAACGGTGTTCAGGCTGGAGGAGAGATTGAGCTGGCCAAAGCCCAAATTGAATTGAAGCTGATCGAGAGTTGCCTGAGCGCTGGACTTGTCGACGGTAAAGTTAAGAACAGCTTCAGGAGCATCCGCGTAGCGAACGATGGCCACGCGATCGTCGGGCGACAATCCGTTGAGCAGGGCATTGGCGACGAGCAGGTGGGCGTCTTGCAACAGGTAAACGGCGGGCCCCGCTTCGATTAGTAGAAGGACCTGTCCGGGTTCTTCGATAGGAGCGAACTCGGTGATGGGCTGCTCTGCAGTGTTGTCGAAGACATGGAAATCTTCGCGGCGCAGGCCTTCCACAAATTTGCCGCGCGAATCGGTGACAATGACACCGACGTTCACGCGGGCGACATCAACATGAATGGTCTGTGGAGGCTGGGCAGGCTGAGTGGCTTGATCTTGGGCCGAGATTGAAGAGAGGCACACGAGCAGAAAACAAATCGCAAACGTTGATGATCGGAGCCAGCGCCACGCATTGCGTGACGAAAATATTCGAAGATGGGGAAGTAAGGTCACAATCGTTCCGCGAATATACAGAAGCCCTGCACTCTGAAGATACGGCGATTCAGAGAGCAGGGCTTTGGTATTGGCCGAATGGCCGTTCTTTCTGCCTGCGGAGGCGGAAATTCGTTATGGCTTAGCAGCAGCAGCCGGAGCTTGCGCAGGAGGCTGAGCGGGAGCCGAGGATGTTGGAGCGCCAGCATTATCCTTGGGAGTGGCCAGGTAGCCAGTGATCTGGTTTTTGCCAACGTCGAAGACCACGAATTCGTAAGGAGCGAGGCGGGCGCTGCCCTTCACGTAGAACTGTACGGGTTCGCCGGCGGTTTTGTCTTTTTTCTCGATGGACTTGTCGTCGGCCAGAACGGTGACGGTGTATTTGGATTTTTTCTGGTCGCTCTTGTTGAGGCTCATCTGCACGGGCCCAACGCGCTGCGGGGTCTTGGCCTTTTGCAGTGTGAATTCGTAGTAGTTGCGATCGCCGCGACGCTTGAGATCTTCGAGGTCGTCATGATTGCGAGCGATCAAGCCGCTCATCACCCCCATGTCGCCAGTGGCGCGATCGAGTTTGGACTTGGTGGCTTCGAGATCGGTGCGAGTGGACTCGATGTCTTTCTTGGCGCCGCCAACTTCGCTGGCCACCGCGCCAATTTTCTCTTCACTTTCCTTTTGGGCAGCGGTGATCTGCTGGGTCAGCTTCTGATCCGAGGCGGTCT
>JBAVNY010000638.1:0-14259 GCA_049691535.1 Candidatus Acidiferrum sp. | reverse complement strand
CGGACACGCCGATCACAGCTTAGGTTTCGACGATTTGCGCCCCTTCAACATCCGGCAAAAATCGGCCATGCCGGTCTACGGAAACCAGGAAACATTTCGCATCATCAAGCGGGTTTTTTCCTACGTCTTTGACAATAAGCCGACCCTCAGCACCGTTCCTAGCGTGGCGTTACACGAAGTCAAAGGCCCATTTGAACTGCTGGGCATTCCCTTCATTCCCGTGCCGTTGCTGCATGGCGAAATGGAAGTCTTGGGATACCGCTTCGGCCGTGCCGCCTACATGACCGATTTCAGCCGCTTGCCGGAATCCTCGCTGCCTTTGCTCGAAGATCTCGACGATTTGATTCTCGATGCGCTGCGCGACGTTCCTCACCCCATGCATCAGACCGTGGAACAAGCGCTGGCTATCGTCGATCGCCTCAAGCCGCGACGCGCCTGGTTCACTCATATCGCCCATGATTTGCCGCATCAAGCCACCAACGAACGATTGCGCAAAGCTGGATACCCGCAAGTGCACTTGGCGTACGACGGATTGCAGATTGACGTCCAGACTCAATCGCCGGCAGTCGAACGTGCGGAGCAAGCGCTGGCCGTGCATGTGCACGTTCCTGTCGGCCGCGTCAGCGCCTTCTATTCCGGGGCCGACTGGGCCGCGAAATACGCGCCCGCCAAACGCGGCAGCGTAATCGCCATCGGCAATTTTGATGGGATTCATCTCGGCCATCAGCGCGTCTTGGAATACACCATGAATCTGGCCAAAGAGACCGGCTCGGTAGCCACGGCGCTCACCTTCGAACCTCCTCCGCTAAAAGTCCTGCGCCCCGAAGTGGCGCCGCTGCGCATTTCCACCAATAAACAGCGTATGGAATGGTTTGGCGCTATCGGCATGGAAGCGGCCGTGGTGCTGCCCTTCACCATGGATCTTGCCAAATGTTCCCCCGAAGAATTTGTGAACGATATTCTCGTGGAACAATTAAACGTTCGTGCCGTGGTCGTCGGAGATACTTTCCGCTTCGGATATCGTCAAGCCGGCGACGTCAAATTCCTCCGCGAAATGGGTATGCGTCTGGGATTCGAAGTAGACGTCCACAATCCTGTGGTAGTCGATGGCCAAGTGGTGTCGAGCACACTGATTCGCAAGCAAATCGCGGAAGGAAAAGTGACCGAGGCCGGGCGTTTGTTGGGACGCCCGTTTGCCCTGACCGGCACCGTGGTCAGCGGAACCGGAACCGGACGAAAATTCTTATTTCCGACGCTGAATTTGCAACCAGAACAGGAATTGCTCCCCGGTCGTGGTGTCTACATCACCCGAACCGTGCTGGAGGGCGAGACCAGCAGTCATCGCAGCGTTACCAATGTCGGCATGCGCCCCACCTTCAACGGCAGCGGCCTCACCGTCGAAACGCACCTGCTCGACTACTCCGGCAATTTCACGCCCAAGTGGATTGAAGTGAAGTTCTGGAAAAAAGTCCGCGACGAAAAGAAATTCAGTGGCCCAGAAGAACTAAAAACTCAAATCGCCAAAGACATCCACAAAGCCAACGCCTTCTTCAGCAAACTCCGCCGCTTCCGCAGCGCCAAACAAGCCGTAGAAAGCCGCGACACTTGACGCCGGGTCAGACGAATCTCGCCTTAAACCAATCCGTAGCGCCGGTTTACCCTGAACATCCGAAGGAAACATCCCTCACTCGGACACGCGCAAGCCCGCTCTGTAGCGCCGGCATCTTGCCGGCCCAAGGTAATTTCCACGCCAAGCCGTCCTTATTTCTTCGAATGCGTATTCCCCGCCGCCAGACAATCGTTACAAATCCCGCCTACTTCTGTCCGCGCCACCGTCACCTGCATCCCCACATCGTGCGCAATCTGCTCCTTCAGCTGTTCATACAGCCGCGACTCAAACTCCCGCACCTTCCCACAGCGCAAACAGGCAACATGAATATGATCCCGTGGCCCATGCGTCTCGTAGTAATGCCGATCCCCGCGCAGGTGCAGCAAGTCCAACTCATCAATCAGCCCATGCTTCTTCAGCAAATCGATCGTGCGATAGACCGTAACCAAATGCACCCCAGAATCAATCTTCTGCGCCAGCGAAAGTATCTGATCAACGTCCAAATGCTGCTCCGCTGTGTCCATCACCTGTAGAATCACGCGACGCTGCCGCGTCAGTCGAATTCCCTTCTGTCGCAGTGTTTTCTGCAAATGACCTGGCGGCTCGGGCGTATTAATTCGTTCGCCGGACGAGACGCGATGTGCTGGTGAGACAGACATGGAGCGAAATCCTTTACTCGGTAAAATGAGCGCGCAATGGGCTAATCAGCTCACACGCCAAAGGGTAGAGTACTCCAACCCGCAAGGTTATGAAAATTGAACCAGCTCGTGTAGACGGCCACATTTAGGTGGCCCACTCTGAAGAAAATCGGAGCCATGTAGCGGCCACCTTCAGCTGGCCACATCGCTTTAGGAATGCGTAGGCAGCATGCGCATCACGTCGTTGTACATAACATAGACGATCAGCACCAATAGAAAAACCAATCCCACCTGAATGAACCGCTCTTTGAACCGCAAACTGAAATCCCGCCTCCGCAGTCCTTCCAGGCTCAACAGCAAAATATGCCCGCCATCCAGTATCGGTATCGGCAGCAGGTTCAAAATTCCCAGGTTCACACTGATCAGCGCCATGAACGTCAGAATCGCGAACCAGCCTTCCGAGACGGCCTGTCCCGCAGTGCGCGAAATCCCCACCACGCTCTGCAGCTGCTTCACCGAAATTCTTCCATTCAGCAGCTTCCCAACCACGCCCACCGTCTGCGTAATCAGCGATCCGGTCTGCAACGTAGCCGTCTTGAACGCCTCAACCGGCCCAACATGCAAATACGCCAGCGAGAATTGCCTCTGAATCCCAACCTGATAATACTTTTCCGCGCCTTCCGTCACGCCCTGCTTCGGCGTCACCGCCAAGCTCAGATGCTGACCCTTGCGATCCACATCCAACTGCAGCGTCTTCCCACCGCAGTTCCGCACCAGGTCCACAAACTGATCCCAAAACTGAATCTTCTGCCCATCGACGGCCGTCACTGTGTCGCCCGCCTGCAATCCCGCGTGATCCGCAGGAGTCCCCAGCGCCACTTGCCCTATCGTTGGCGGAATCGGCGCGTATCCAAACGTCCGGTCATACGGGTTATTGGTCGCCGGAACTTCCACTTCGCGCGTCGCGCCATTGTTCGCCACTTGCAGCTTCAGCGTGCTTCCCGGAGCCGCCGACATCGCCGCCGTCTGCGCTTGTTCCCACGACGGATTCTGTACTCCATTCACCGAAACAACTTTGTCTCCAACCTCAAGCCCCGCCGGCTTATTCACCTGATCCGCAGGAAGCCCCGCCACCACCACCTGCTTCGACAGGTACATGTCACTCGGCAGCCCGACCGCCGCGTAATAAAAGCCCAGCAGCAGCAAAGGGAAAATCAGATTCACCGCAGGGCCTGCGAACGAAATCAGCGCCCTCTGCCAGCGCGACTTGCTCATCAACTCGTCCGGAGCTCCCGTAGGCGCCTTTTCGCCGGCGTCCACATCGCTCATGTCCTGACCAGCCATGCGCACGTATCCGCCCAGTGGCAGCGCGCTCACCCGCCAGTCCGTGTCGCCACGCTTCACGCCAAACAGCCGCGGCCCAAAGCCGATCGAGAAGACGTCCACGCGCACCTTAAACAGGCGCGCCACGATGAAATGTCCCCATTCGTGAACGAGGATGATGATTCCCAGAACTAAAACGCCCATGAAGATATGCATTTTCGTGCGGTGTGCTCCGTCCCTTAGATTCTAGCAGAAATGCAAATGGCACATCTCGGGGAAAGAATGTAGGAAGTCGCGTGTGTGCCAAGAGTTGCCTGGACTTCACAACTGGGATTTCCGCCCGTAGTTTTAGCTCTACTGCTAGCAGAAAACGATTAAGCCAGCGCAGGATTGGCCGCGAGCGCGAGTACCTCTTCGTGCGCGATGCGCCGCGCTTCGGCGTCGGCTTGCAGCACATCGTCCATCGACGCAAAACGGGTACGAGGTGTACGCGCCAGCACCCGCTCAATCACCTCGGCAATCCCCAGAAACGGCAGACGATGCCCCAGGAACGCCGCGACCGCTACTTCATCCGCAGCATTCAGCGCGCAGGGCAACGCCCCGCCCTTTTTCATCGCTTCGCGAGCCAGCCGCAAGCACGGGAATCGCCGCGTCGACGCCTTCTCGAAATCGAGCCGCTTCAGCTTCGACCAATCCAACTGAATCTCGTTCGCAGGCACGCGTGCCGGATACGTCAGCGCATATTGAATCGGCATGCGCATATCCGTTGGCCCCAGTTGCGCCAGCACCGACCCATCCACAAACTCCACCATCGAGTGAATCGTCGACTGCGGGTGAATCACTACATCAATCTGATCAGGACGCACGTCAAACAGCCACCGCGCCTCAATCACTTCGAAACCTTTGTTCATCATCGTGGCCGAATCAATCGTGATGCGATTCCCCATCTTCCACTTGGGATGCGCCAACGCCTGCTCCGTCGTGACGTGCGCCAGTTGCGCCAGCGGCGTTTTGCGAAATGGCCCGCCCGAGGCCGTCAGAACAATTCGTCGCACTTCGTTATGCGTGCCGCCCCGCATACATTGGTGAATCGCGTTATGTTCGCTGTCGACCGGCAACAGTTCCCTGCCCGCTTTCTTTGCCGCGGCCATTACCAATTCACCGGCCGCAACCAACACTTCCTTGTTAGAAAGTGCAACGATGCGCCCCAACTTCACCGCTTCGTAGGTAGCTTCCAGCCCCACGACTCCCACCGCAGCCGACAGCACAATTTCCGCCCCAGGATGAGTGGCGACCGCCAGCATCCCTTCGCGTCCATGATGAATAGCCGGCAGCGGATGATTTTTTTCGCGCAGCAGTCGAGCTAACTCATCCGCAAGTTCCGCCGTAGCCACCGACACAATTTCCGGCCAATGCTTCAGAATTTGCGGGACAAGCTCGTTGAGATTCGACCCCGCAGCCAACGCAGCAACCTTAAACTGATCGCCCAGCGCCTCAACCACAGACAAAGTCTGCCGCCCGATAGAACCCGTGGACCCGAGAATCGCTAGATTTCTAGTGGACATAGTCCTGTCTAACTCAGTTTAGAGGAAAGCGGTGCAGAAGAAAAAGACTTAACAGAGTAAATCTTGGCAGAGCCGGCAGTTTACCGACCCTTTTCGTCGCACTCGTCAGCGCTCTCGCTACAGGGCAGGCGGGTTCACCAGCACCAAGTAATACCAAATCACCGGGATGCACAAGATGAGAGCGTCGATCCGATCTAGGATGCCGCCGTGGCCGGGGAGTAATGCGCCCGAATCCTTTACACCGGCGGACCGTTTGTAGGCGGATTCGAGAAGGTCGCCCATCTGTCCAGCAACATTGCCAATGGCCGCCATCGCGAGCAGATGCGGAAGTGGAATTTTAATCCAAAAGCTGAAAGCGTATGCAACGAGTAGCGAGCCGACCATACTACCAATCGAACCTTCCCAAGTTTTCTTAGGCGAGATGTGTGGCGCTAGCGGGTGCTTTCCGATAGCCCGCCCGACGAAATACGCGGTAGTGTCGGCAGCCCAAGTAATAACGAGAGCGAAGAGAAGCAGGCGGCGCCCTTGCCATGGTGAGCTATGCATAGGCACAGCGAAAGACAATGGGAATGCCACGAGCAGGAGTGCACTAGACGAAATTCCGGCCGCTGGGAGCGACTCCACCAAAGGGCGACGAGTGAACAACGTCAGAACGGCGATACCCAAAACGAAAATCGATATGTCGAATGTCGGTGCGATGAAGGTAGTCCAAGGGAAAACAAAGTATGAGGCGCGTACGTCGTAGGATTCCCTCCACTGGAAGAAAACTAACAACAGGGCGCAAAAGACGGTCCAGTTTCGGTACGCCCGTTGGCCAATCGCATCCCCCAACGCAAAATATTCCCACAGCGCCAAAATCGTGATCAGCGCAACTGCGACAGCAACTACCCATGTCGGAGTAAAGAGAACGATGCTGACTACAAAAGGAATCAGAACGAGTGCAGTAAGGACGCGTCGCCAAGTCATCGCGTTGGAATTATAGCGGGAATAAGCCTTGGTAGAGCCGGCATCTTGCCGGCTCTTGGGTTAAAGCTTTTAGGACTCTCGGTTATCTGGGCTGCCTACCTACCGCGCAGCCGACTGCGGTGCAGAAACCGCCCCGTACCGCCGCTCTCTCTTCTGAAAATCCAGTAGTGCCTCAAACAACCGCGCCCGAATAAAATCCGGCCAGAGCGTTTCCGTAACAAACATCTCGGCATACGCAATCTGCCACAGCAGAAAATTGCTAACCCGCATCTCCCCGCTCGTCCGAATCAGCAAATCCGGATCAGGTAAATCCGCCGGATACAAATGCTGCGAAATCAACTCTTCCGTCCCCGGTCCCGGCGCCACAACCGAGGCCCCCGAACCATTCGCGCCATTTGTACGAGCCGCAACGATGCGATTCACCGCATCCACAATTTCCGCCCGCCCCCCATAGTTCAGCGCGATCGACAACACCATGCCAGTATTCCGCGCCGTCGCTTCCGTAGCCTCGCGCATATCTTTCTGCACCGCCGCCGGAAGCTCCTCTGGCCTCCCCAGAAAGCGCATCCGCACATTATTCCGTTGGATCAGCGGCATCTCATTGCGAATGTATTCGCGCAGCAACTGCATCAAAAATTCGATTTCCGCCTTCGGCCGCCGCCAGTTCTCCACAGAGAACGCATACAGCGTCAGCGCCTCGATATTCAGTCGCGCGCACGTCTCAATCGTAATCCGCGCCGATTGCGTGCCTGACCGGTGCCCCAGCGCACGAGGCAGGTGGCGCTTCTGCGCCCATCGCCCGTTGCCGTCCATAATCACCGCGATATGCCGCGGAAGCCGCGTCAGATCCAGCTTTTCGAACAGCCGGCTTTCTTCGGCAGTAACCGGCCCGAACGCTTCCGGCACCGCGGAAGTCAGTGAGAGATGTTCTGGAGTAGGAGACAAGGTGATTATCCGGAAATCCTCTTTACGGCGCAAAGTTAACACAGCCGAGCGTAGCCGTGCAACGTGCTGTTGTGGGAAAGGAACGGGGGGAAAAACCGTAGATAACGGGAAACGCCCGCGACCGCAACTCACCCCGCTCCGTAGCGCCCGCTGCCAGCCGGCACAAGACAACCTCAAAATAAACCGCCAAACCCGTAGTTCGACCCTCCAGGGCTAAGGCCTTCCAAACCCGCCGGCACGATCATGCGACTGTCCACCGGTTCCCCATTCTACGGCGAAGTCCCATGCAGCGCCTGCTGAATCGACTGAAATACCAGCACAAAGGTCAGGGCAATCATAAAGATGGCCGTCACCCACGCCACAACGTTAAACGCCACCGTATTCGTATGCTCGCCCATCAAATCCTTCCGATTCACCAGCAACAGAATAAATATGATGACAATCGGCAGCCACACGCCGTTCCCCACCTGCGAAAAAATAAAAATCTTCCACAATGGCGCGTTGGGCAAAAGTACAATTCCCGCCCCTACCACAATCAAAATCGTATACAGCCAGTAAAACGCCGGAGCCTCGCGAAATTTATGATCGAGGCCCGCCTCAAAGCCCAGTCCTTCACAAATCACATGCGCTGTAGATAGCGGCAAAATCGTCGCCGCGAACAAAGACGCATTCAGCAATCCAAACGCAAACGTCAAGCTGGCCCACTTCCCTGCCAATGGGATCAGCGCTTTGGCCGCCTCCGCAGCATCCGAGATATTCGTCAGTCCCGATGCATGAAGGGTCGCCGCGGTGCACAAAATAATGAAGAACACGATGACCATGCAACTGATGCTGCCCAACAGAACATCCAGTCGCGCTTGCGGATATTGCCGTGGCCCAACTTTTTTCTCCACGAATCCCGCTTGCAGGTAAAAAAATTGCCATGGCGCAATCGTGGTGCCAACGAGAGCAGTCAGCGTCACCAAATACCCGGTGTCCCAATGAATGCTTGGAACAATCGTCATGCGTGCCGCCTGCATCCAGTCGGGATGCGAAAGCAGCGCCGAAAAAAGATACGTAAGATAAAAAACGCAAGCGATCAGAAAAACAATTTCTACCTGCCGGTACGTCCCCTTCAGCACCAGAATCCACACCAGCACCGCGGCAATCGGCACTGCCACGTATTTACTGATGCCGAAAATCTCCATCGATGCGGCAACGCCGGCAAATTCCGCCACCACATTGGCTAGGTCCACCAGAAAGCCGGTAACCATCACAAAAAACGTCGACCGAAACCCGAATTCCTCGCGAATTAAATCAGACAGACCTTTGCCGGTGATCACTCCCATGCGCGCGCACATTTCCATGGTCACGTATAACGCAATGGTCATGGGAATCAGCGACCACAGCATCGTGTACCCATACGCGCTGCCCGCTTGCGTGTACGTGGCGATGCCCCCGGCGTCGTTATCCACGTTGGAAGTAATCATGCCCGGCCCGATCACCGCCAGAAACAGCGCAAGCCGACGCCGCCAGTTTCTCCCGCTAGAGAAAAAATCAAACGTCCGCGCCCGCGCGCGATCGATCACCGAATTGATGGTCGTTAGATTCATGGGCGGAGAGAGAACTCAGCAACGCTCTTTGCAGCGCAGGCATTGCTTCCTGACATCCGATATCTGATAGTTGATATCTTCAAGCCCCTCACGCCTTCACCAGTCGCGAAACGACATCGTCCACCGTGATAGTCCCAATCGGACGCGAGTCGGAATCCACTACCGTCAGCATGCGCAGATTATATTTATCGAAGAGCTCAAACACGTCTTTTTCGCCGGCATCCGCGCTCACGTGAATCAGCGGCTCGGTCTTCAGTTCCAGCATTTGCTGTTCCGGCGCAGCCAGCAGCATCCGCGCCACCGGCACCGTGCCACAAAAATGCGCGTGCTTATCGATCAGCACAACCGTATCGAGCTGCTCCAGATTGAAGTCCTGCTTGCGCATCCATTGCAGCACTTCCTCGCGTGTCGAGAAATCGCTCACGTACGCGAAATCCGTATTCATCATTCCACCAGCCGTCGAAGGGTCAAACGCCAGCAATTCGCGCACTTCGCTGGCTTCCTGATTGGGCATCTCTTCCAGCAACTCGTCCGAGGTTTCCTTCGGCAGATCGGCCAGCAGGTCCGCCGCGGCATCTGGCGCCATTTCCTCGAGAATGTCGGCCGCTTTCTCCGGGTCGAGTTTCTCCACGATCTGCGTAGTAAGTCGCTCGTCAAGTTCCGACAGCACCGACGCGGCGGTTTCTTCATCCAGCGACGCAATAATCCCCTGCCGTTCTGCAGCGGAAAGCTCTTCCATCATTTCCGCAAGATCGGCCGGATGCAGGTCCTCAAGTTTTTCGTGGGTGATGCGCAGCTTCACTCGCCGCAACGGATCGGGCTCAATCAAATTGACGAATTCCCACCGAATCGAGCGCTGTGGAAGCTTTGCCTGCAGCCGCCGCACCAGCGCCGAAGGAGCAACTCCTTGCAGCAGGCGACGAACCGCTCCAGGCAAGCCCACATCCACCTGAGTCACGCGCAATTCAACATTCCCGTTGAACCGCTGCTCAGCCAGATCCACATCATTCACCCGCACTACCTTACGCCCAGACGTATCAATAATCTGCTGGTCCAGCAAATCCTTACGTACCGCAAGCAATCCTTCGTTGGGCTGGTAAGCGTCCAGCGCCCGTTCGCTTACATTCAAGTCGATTCGGCCGGGCGCAATTTTCGACACTTGATCATGCCGCGCCATCAGCGGCTGAAATCTTCCCCGCGAGATCAGGAAATGCGACACACGATTAGGCTGGTCCGCAGGCTCAATGAAGAACTCCCGCACCCGGCCAACAAAATTGTCTTGCGCATCATAAGCCGAGGCGCCCATCAGTTCGGTGGCATAGATCATGTCGGTTTGTGCTCCTTTCTGGCGGTTCCCCGCCGAAGTTGCAACGTAGAAGCGAAGTTAAACTGTCGTGGACCTGGAGCGCCCGATGAACCCGAGCGTCACAGGTATGAACACAAATTCTCTGCACAAGGTGCGGTTGATACCGGCTAGAAAGCCGGTGGCTAAACAGCAAAGGGGCGGCGAAGTCAGCAGGCCAAAAAAATCCCGCGAACCGGATACCGGCTGCGGGCGGAACACTCCCGAACATGAAACGATGATCAGCCGGTCGTGAATGCTCTCCGGGGCAAAGCAGGTGCGTGGTGCCCGCTCTGAAGAAAGTGTCGGTCACTTCGCTCAAAAGGGTCCGAGCCCGCAGTGCTGAACTGCCAAGCGGTCGAGAGGCGGTACCTTCCCCCTAAGCCTCTAGGGTGAGGTTCGAGTTCGCTGGACGCGCTCATCGGTAAACAATTCACTCCGAAGTTAGAGATAAGCCCGACGCGCCGTAATGTCAAGACGAGATTGGAGTTCGGGCGATTTTTTTGTAAAAAGTTTCAAATTTCTATCCGCGCGTCACATCTCCAGCCCAATTTCCAAATTCTCCGTGTCCTCTGTGCTCCGACCTCTGTGCCCTCTGCGTTAGATCTTCTCTTCAGAGATTAGGGTCCGGCAACAACCTCCGCCGCTGGCCGCGAAAGCTTTAGGATATGCAACCCGGTCCCCGCCCGGTCCACAATATAGATATACCCGCGGTCATCCACCTCAACATTGTTCGTCTGTATCACCGTTTCGCAATGCTCATTAGCCGCCGTCCCCGTGCACCGCTTCTCCGTCTTATCCGTTACCGCCGGAATGTAATACCCAATCTCCCTCGGATGGACTGGGTCCCGAATGTCCACCGCCCGCACCCCAGCATTGAAGTGCGAGAAAAACATCACCCGCTTATAAAACACCGGCGCGAAGCTTTCATTCGACGAATGCGCCCCAAACCGCCCACCACGCGAACAGAAATTGCCGCTGGCTTCCGGCACCGTCCAGGTAGCCACGCCAATCGGCGCCGCCTCATTCGTGATATCCAAAATGTGCACCATCTGCCGCGCCTCCTTGCACTCGTTGGCCAGCGATTCCCCTGGCACCACCAGGAAATCGCGCACCTTGCCATTCTTCATCTTGGCAAACTCCGCGATGTTCATCCCAATCAGCGGAAACGCCGTGTGCGCCCCGGCATCCGCAGGAAAATTGCTCCGCGCAATCTGCGGGTAAAGCAGGTTCTGCTCCGTTGACTCCTTCGGTCCAGTCAGCAGCTTCTCGCGATCCACAATCTGAACGATCCCCGAGCTGCCCGGGCCGTAGGCAAAATAAACGCGATTCCTCTTGGGCCCAGTCGAAATAGGCCCATGGACATCGCTGGGCACCGGACCAGTCGAACCCGGCTGCTGTCCAGCCAACCCGAAATCCCGCACAAACACCGGCTTCTCCGGATTGCTGAGATCGAAAATCTTCGTCATCCGCCGTGTCCGCCATTGCGGATCGCCAGACACCAGATACGCAATCCCCGTGTCGCACTCCCACCAACTTTTATGCGTATCCTTCAATCCGCTGATCACCACCGTCAGCCGCGTAGGCTTGGCCGGGTCGGTCACATCCCAAATCTCATGAGCGGCCCCGCCAAACGTCCGCAGCAGATACACTTTGTGCGGAACGGCGTGTGGCAGCACGCTCCCATCGCACAGCCGGGTCATCTGCGCGCCGCCAGCCTCCGGCTTACCCGGAGTTCCAACCTCCCCAGGAATGTGCGCCAGATATTTGGTATGAGCCGGGTCCGTCACATCCACAATCGACGTCCCGTTATTCTCCTGCTGCCCGGTGAGCGAATTGAGCGCGGCACCACCGTGATGCCCGATGTAGGCGATGTATCGCTCCCCTTGTTTGTGAATCGACGGCTGGTACGCGCTGCGCCCTTGCAGGTCATTCGCCCCAAGCAGCGTCATGTTGGAGGATTCAGGGGTTTGTTGTGCGTGGCCGGAACTGGATACGAACGCAAAGACAAATATGAAAAATAAAGCGCGGGTAGGCATGGCGCGGAATTATAGGTGCGAAGCTGATCGGTAGCAATCAGCAGCCTGGCGTATTTTGTGCAAGCATCTCAAAACTCCGTGCACCACCGCCACCGTGGCTCGAACACTACCCAGCTACTTTTTGCGCTTGGCCTTGGCTTTAACCTTCGACTTAGCCGATTTCGTATTCCGAGCAGGCCGCGCAACTGGAAAGAGCATGTCCGTAGGCTGCTCACCCCGTTGCCGGCAAGCGTCTAAATACAGCACCAGATAATTCTTCGTAACGTAGTCCTTCGGCGCATACCCCAGTTCCTTCGCAGCATGATCAATCGCATCGCCAGGCCCTTCGAGCTCCACGAACGTCCCGATCGGCACCTCGTCTACTTCGATCAGCAGCCCCTTGGCCCACTTGTGCCGCGCCGGAAGCTGATATGTCGTCCGGTATTTTTCGTAGCGAAACCACCCGTTGAATCCCAGGCTTTCGAAAATCTTCCGCATCGCCCCAGAGTCCGACAGCACCAGCTCAATTTCCTCACGAACCTTATACCGCCCATGCGCCGCATGAATATCCGCAGGCGATTCGCCAAACGAAGGCTCATCCGGCGGCCTCTTAAACGTCAGCAAAATCCGCTGCGTAAGTTTCCCGCCGCTGGATTTGCCGGTGGGCTCCTGCGTCTCCGTTCGCACGCGAAGCAGTTGCCCGCGCTTCGCCACCGTCCCGTCCGGCGTGTCAAACAGCAGATTCATTTCGTGCACCCGCCCGGTCCCAGCGAAAACAGGCTTGGCCCCCAGCCGTTTCAGCCGCTTCAGCAGCGCCTTGGGATTGGAAACAGCTAACTTGATTTCAGTCTCATTTGGCATCGGCATATATGCCATGATTCTCGCACAGTTGCCGCAATCGGCGCGCCAACCGGCCACCAAACTCCAGCCCTGCCCTAGACATTTGTCTCGTTTACCATCATCAGGTGTCATCCCGACCGGAGAGCCGCGCCTTCTGCGGCTCGCAGCGGAGGGATCGTGGCGAGATCCACACCTCGTCTCCGCTCCAAGTGAAGGCTCCCCTATCCAACCCAGATCCCAGCTTCAACAGGCAAAATTCGATCCGCCTACACATCCTCGAAAACTTCCGCTAGTATAGCCTCCAGGAATTCCCTGCTAGTTGGCAGGGCGTCCGATCCTGCTCCGGACACATCGAAACGAAACGGAATTATGGCAACCGAATACAAATCGGCAGGTACTTCCTTTTCTCCGGAGGAATCCGCAGGCGGCCCAGGCGTAAAACCGCCCCTCGCTCTCCACGAGCCCATCGAGCACGTAATCCACGGCGATCGCCGCGTCGACCATTACGCGTGGCTGCGCAAAAAAGATGATCCGCGCGTCATCGCCTACCTCGAAGACGAAAACCGTTACACCGATGCGCGCATGGCCGGCACCGAAGCCCTGCAAGAATCCCTATACCAGGAAATGCTGGGCAGGATTCAGCAGACCGACCTCAGCGTCCCCTATTCCCTGCGTGGCTACTCCTACTACACCCGCACCGAAGAAGGTAAGCAGTACGCGATTTATTGCCGGAAAAAAGAAGCGGCGGCTGAACCTTTATCTGAACCTTCACCCGAAGAAATCTTGCTCGATTTAAATATCTTGGCAGAGGGACACGCGTTTCTGGGTCTCGGTATTTTCGAAGTCAGCGACGATAATTCCTTGCTCGCCTATGCCACCGATACCACCGGCTACCGGCAATACACTCTGCACGTCAAAAACCTCTCCACCACCGTGCTCCTTCCCCTTCGCGCCGAACGCGTAACCAGCGCGGCGTGGGCCACCGATAACCGTACCCTATTTTACGCAGTCGAAGATGAAGTCACCAAAAGATCCCACCTCCTCTTTCGCCACGTCTTCGTGGAAGCAGACTTCCAGCCTACAGCCGACAGCTCACAGCCCGCGCCCCCACCACTCGAACGCAACGACCCACAGACCGCTCAGAAAAGCGACGAGCTTACAAGAAATCAAAAGCCTGCCAAGGGCGGATGGTTAGTGCCCCTCGACGCTCGCGACGCTAAGCCTGCAGAGCCCTCCAGCAAGCCCCAAGGAACCGCAGCTCGAGTCATTGGAAAGTTTGGCGCCTTCGCCAACATGCTCCGCAGCACTTCTTCTGCTCCCGTCCGCGAAGGGCCGAAACATGAAGAAATAAAGCGGCAAGAAGTGCCATTGCCATCCGTCAAACCAGCGGAGCGTCCCGATGATCCGCGACTCTACGAAGA
>JBAVNY010000637.1:0-7716 GCA_049691535.1 Candidatus Acidiferrum sp. | reverse complement strand
CGACTGCTCCGCAGGTTGCGGCGAAGTAAAGGAAGAAAACGGCTATGAAGATATCGCTCCACAGTAGACTTCCACGAACGAACATTTTGCTTCTGGCTGCCGCGATTTGCCTCAGTTTCGCAGCAGGCGCGGCCGCACAAGTCAGCCCCAACGAAATTCTCAATCCAACCTTGAACGCACTGGAAAAAGATAATTTCCCGCAATTAAAGACCATCAATCAGGCAATAGCCCGAATGCATTTTCCATATACTTTTAACTTGGGTCGCTTCGTAGGTCTTAATCCGGCCCAACAAGCGGAAGCCGATTCGCGCGGCCTGGAATTCGTGCGTTTCAAGGATCGGTCGGTCCTCAAAGTGACCGGGAACTACAACGCCGCATACAGCACAAAGCAATTCACGCGCAACGAGCGCGCCGCCCGCACCTTTCGCGAGGTATTTCTACCGATTCTGCAAACCGTTACGCAAACCATTTCTCCCGACGTGAATTGCGATTCCATTGGATTGGAGATTGCCTATCACGTGCGGGAAAGAGAGCAAAGCTTCGATTACGAAGGTAAGGAAATCCTGGTGGTGGTTTTCGATCGCAACGATGCGTTTCAGATGGCCCAGGTAACGAATGACACGGAACGCCAGGATATTCTGAATCGTTCGTTGATTTTCCTGGATGGACAGGAGTACGGACTGTCGATTCTGGATCGCGACCCCATGGTGGTCGACACCCTCGCTCGCAACAAGGCGGTCAAGCCCAATGCGAATTCCAGTGTTTCGACTTCGAGTTCCGCTTCGCGGCTGGTGCATAGCAGCCCCTATGTGCAACAAGCATTACTGGTGACGGAGGGAGATGGCTCGACGGGAATGATGGCCAAGCAAGACCTGTCGCAAGCCAAGCCCGCCGCAACACAACAGGATGCGGACCGGCTAAATACGCAATACGCTGTACAACTCGACGCACTTGGAAGATTAGGCGCAGCGAAGTTTCAATTTGTGGATTACGATCCGCCGGCATTCATCGTAGTCAGCAAACAGCTCGCCCTGCAAATGACCCTGCACAACACCCATAAGTTCGATCCCGAAAAAGCGTCAATCTACAAACGCGCGGCGCTGACCTTCGATCTATTCCTGGCGCCAGAGATGAAAGACATCCTCGACAAGGCTCCTGACGAGCCCGCTGCGGAACTATATGTTTTCTCGATTGTGAATCCGCTTACTGTTCCCGGCAGCAAAGAACGGTCCGAAGCGGTGGATTTCGTCATCCCCAAGAAACTGGCGCATCAATTCGCGAATTCCGAAATTACCAATCAGCAGCTAATCGACAAGAGCCAGGTGCTGGTCAATGGCGTACGCATTGCCCTAACCATGCAACTCGTCGAGTAGCAGGTCTTACTCTCCTATCGCGGCGATTTCGTTCCTCAGCAGCGACGGCGCTAGCCTGCAAATCCTATCGCCACATTTGCCTGGGGCATTGCATAATGCCCGTTATGCGTATTGGAGAGCTCGCCCGCAAAGCGGCTGTCAGCGTTCAGACCATCCGATTCTACGAGCGCAGGAAATTGCTACCCGACCCGCAACGATCGTCGTCGGGCTACCGCAACTATGATGGCGGCGACCTCGATAACGTGGTGTTCATCAAGTGGTGCCAGCAACTGGGATTCACGCTGAAGGAGATTCGGCAACTGCTGCAACTCCATTCCGCCGTAGCCCATAGTTCTGACTCGGGCAAGTTGCGCGGTTCACGAGACTTGCTGGGAATTGTGAAGATGGCCGAAGAAAAACTGGCGACCGTGCAGGAGAAAATTAAAGTCCTGCAAGTCATGGAGCGCGACATTTCCAGCACGATTCGCGAACTGCAACGCAGCCCGGCGCCAGTCTGCCCGGCAGCAAAATCGTCCATGCCGCGGAGACACCAGACGCGGAAGCACCCCTAAATCCGCGAAATAGTCCTTGACCCTATACCGTGGTACAAGCTGCAAACTTCTTTCCACGAGTCCGCCAGGCCGATTGCATCGATTTTTGGGCGCGACCGTGGAGGCGGAACATGCAAACAACCGCGAATACGGGAGAATCGAAGAGAAGGTCACGCCTAGCGTGGAGCGCCATCATTGCTTCTCTGGTCGCGCTGGCTGGCTTTGCAGTCTGGCATTCGGCACGAACTGCTGCTTCTATGTCTGGCGCTGCTTCTTCGGAAGAAAGTCAGTTCGCTCAGGCACAAGTAGGCTCCAAGGTAAAAGTAGCGATGGAGGTTGCGAGCGCCAACGCAGATGGAACGCTGCGCGGCACTCTGCTGCAGAAAAAAACCGAGGAAAAATACGCACGGACATCCATGGAGGTGGTGGCCCACATTGCAGACCACACTGCCTATGTTATGGGCAAGCGCGACGACGTCCACGGAGGTTCGGTGATTCACATTACCGGCGTGGTTCAGAAAGATCGTAGCCTCGACGCTGAACAAATTGTGATTCTCACCGGCTACGTCCATCTGGAGTAGCGCGTGAACACCTTTTTCTACACCAGCACATTGGGCTGGCTGGCAACGATTATGCTCGGTGCGGGAATCCTGATCCCGTATTTGCTGCGGCGCACCGCTCTCAGCCAGTTCCTAGGAACCGCGCACTCTGAGCAGCCGTACTTGCAGCGGATGTGGGCTCACTACTGGATCGGCTATCTGGTCGCGCCGCTCGCTTTACTGCACGCGTGGATTCCCATGCAAGCGGGAGGAGCACGTGGTGCGAATGTGGCCGGGCTGTGGATCGCCACTGTTTCACTGGTCCTACTTTTCGCGCAGATCGTCTTGGGTCTCGGGCTGAAGGCAACCGTATCGTCAGACCGTCAGCATAACCGACGCATTCACTACTGGGTCATGGCGGCAATCGTTGCCACCGTAGCTGCACACATTTGGCTGAACGGTTAATCGCACCTGAGCGCACCCCGGTGCACAATCACAACGCTCTCAATTTTTCATAACAAAATTATTCACATTCGACACACAGCTAAACAAGACCTTCTTCGTCGCGTGTTGCAGAGCCTGTAAATTCCCCGCACAATGGACGTGCCGTTCTCCTAGCTGTGATTGAGAGACTGCATGATCTTTACCACCATCGAGCAGGTTCGTCGCGTCTTCCGTGTGATCACCGGTTTTACCCTGTTGTTGATTGGAATTCTGATGATCTTTACGCCCGGGCCGGGCTGGCTGGTAATTCTGTTGGGTTTGACGCTGCTCGCTGCGGAATTTGTCTGGGCGCGGCGCTTGATGGATCGCATGAAGCACGAAGGCAACCGCGTGAAGAACACCGTGATGCGCTTCGGCAAAAATTGACTTACGCAAAGGAACTTCTAAATTTGTCGTCTCAGGAATGGCGTGATAAATGGGCACTGATCACCGGCGCGAGCTCTGGCATCGGCGCAGCACTAGCCAAGGAACTGGCTGCAGGCGGTACGCATCTGGTATTTACGGCCCGGCGCCGTGACCGTCTGGAAAATTTGGCCGACACGCTGCGTTTGCAACACAAAATCAAAACCGAAGTGGTGGTCGCTGACTTGGCAAATTCGGAGGCGCCGGAGCAAATCTACGATTTCACCCGAAGCAAGGGCCTGGCGATCGATTTGCTGATCAACAACGCTGGCTTCGGCCAGTACGGCGAACTGCCGCAAGTCGAGGTGCACCGCCTGGTCAGCATGGTGCAAGTGAATTGCACCGCAGTCGTGCACCTGACGCGCCTGTACCTTGCGGACATGGTGTCGCGCCGTCGCGGCGACGTGTTGATTCTGGCCTCGACCGCAGCCTTTCAGGCGGTTCCTTACATCACGACCTACGCGGCCACCAAGGCCTTCGATTTGTTCTTCGCTGAGGGACTGGCCGAGGAGATGAAGCCGCACGGCATTCGGGTCTGCGCGCTGTGCCCCGGCTCGACGGAATCGGAATTCCACGCGGTTGCCGAACAGGAAGAATTCACGCAAAAGCGTCAGGAGACCGCTGAGAAAGTGGCGAGGACCGGTTTGCGTGCGCTGGCTGCGGGCAAAAGCTACGTAATTTCCGGGGCTGGGAACTATCTCGGGGCCCATATGCAAAGATTGGTGCCGCGTCGCATGGTGACCAGCATCGCTGCCAAGATGTTCAGTCCCAAGAAGAAGGCTTGAAGTCTCGATGATCTCCGACCATTGCTGAGTATTGGCTCGATCCTTCACTTCGCCCGCGAAAAACGGCGAAGCTCCGGTCGGGGTGACGGCGCCTGGAGCCACACAGTCCTAATCCACTATCCCTGTTTTCGCGGCAACCTACGGTAAGCTTCGGGGTTCTATTAATGGGAACCGGAGGTTCGTTCCGCGTCGCCAGGCGTCCCCCGTCCAGGAACTAATTTTCATCCCGGCGGGAAATACTAAAGAAAGCGGGCATCGCACCAGGAGATGCAAATCGACTTACAGGAGAGAGACGACGTCTTACTCCGGCGTTCGGCGAAGGGCGATGAGGATGCCTTCGCTGTGCTTTACCGTCGCCACCAAGCGTCTATCTACCGCTTTGCGTTGCGCATGACTGGCAACCCGTGGGCCGCTGAAGAAATTGTGCAAGACGTTTTTATGACCGTGGTGCGGGACCCGAAGAAATACGATGCCAAGCGCGGCACTTTGGGCGCGTTCCTGTATGGAGTCGCGCGTAACCGCGTGATGAAGCATCGCGAGCGCACGCCGCGCGAAACATCGCTAGAAGATAAGAATGGCGACGTTGGCGAAGAGACTTTGGCGCGCATCACCGATCACCGTACGCCCGCGCACTGGGCAGAATTTGGCGAACGTCGCGAGCACGTACGCGCCGCGGTATTGGAGTTACCGGTGGAATTCCGCGAAGCCATTGTGCTGTGCGAGCTGGAAGAACTGAGCTACGAGGAAGCCGCGAAGGCGCTGGATTGCCCGATCGGCACGATTCGTTCGCGCCTGCACCGTGGGCGCGCATTGCTGTTGGCCAAACTCGAAATTCTGCGCGACGTTCCGAGACGCGCGGGAGCCGGCCGTTAAGTTTGATGAGGGAGATGTTGGTATGAATTGCGAAGAATTTGCCATGGCAGCTTTGGATCTGGACGGCGGGAAAGCGGATGGCCCGTTGCAGCAGGCGGCACGCGAGCATCTGTTGCTTTGTTCGCACTGCGCCGGCTTGCACGAAAATTGGCAAGCGCTTCGCCGTGATTTGCGCGAATTAGGCGCCGAAACCAGTGAGGCGGAAACTCCGTCGCGCGTCGAGATGCGCTTACGACAGGAATTTCGTACCAAGCATAAGACGATGAGATCGTATCGTGTCGCGGCGTTTGCGGGCTGGGGTTTGGCGGCAGCCGCGGTGCTGCTGGGAACTTTTTCCTGGGTCAACTGGAAGATTGAGAAGAATGGATTGCTGGCGCGTGGGGGTTCGTTGCCCGTCGCGAACATCTCGAAAACAGCGAGCAACAATGCAGCAGCGAATCATGTGTCTTGGGCGGGCCCGGAATTGGGTGAAACCTTGATGGCCTCCAACGATTCCGGCGATTTCACGCTGCTTCCGGGAACCATGCCCGGCACTCTTGACGACGCCATGGTGGTACGGGTGCAAATGCAACGCAGCGTGCTGGGCACGCTCGGGCTGACCGTGAATCAGGAGCGCGCCAGCGACTGGATTCAGGTGGATTTGCTGGTTGGCGATGATGGGCAACCGCAAGCGGTTCGTTTGCCGGAATCCACAAATTGATTTTTTTCTACGAAATTGCGAAGCAGGAGAGAAGAGGAGAAGAAACATAATGATTACGCGGAGTTGGAAGCATTACCTGCTTGGTGGAATATTTTTGATCGGCACGGTTGGGCTGCGCGGCCAGGAACCACCGCCGGGGCCGCCGCCGGGACCGGATGCGATGTCGATGGAAGGTGGACCGGGAGGTCCGATTGGCGGGCGCATGGAAATTCTGGGCTTCGGCGAAATGCACCCGGGAAAAGTGGTGACTGGCGCACCTTACAGCGCGGTTGCTGTCACCGAATCGCAACAGACTTTAGCCGATGGCAACACCATCAATCGTAAAGTGCAGTCGAATGTTTTTCGCGATAGCCAAGGACGAGTTCGCCGGGAAACCACTTTGCCAGGTGTAGGTCCACTCGCAGCATCTGGGCAGCCACGCACCTTCGTAATGATTCATGATCCAGTAGCGTCCACCGCGTACGTGCTGCATCCGGATACGAAAATTGCTGAGCAATTGCCGGCTCGCGGCCCGGGCCAGGGAGCCAAGGGTCAAGGGGCGAGTGGCGATCTGCAGGGTAAATTCTCGGCACGCATGCAACAGGAAATCGCCGACGGCACGTTGAAGAAGGACGACCTGGGCACGCAGACCATCAACGGCATCAGCGCCCAGGGGACTCGCTTCACGCGCACCATTCCTGCCGGACAAATTGGCAACAACAAAGCGATCGTGATCACCAATGAACGCTGGTATTCGCCAGACTTGCAGGTTGTGGTGAAGAGCGTTCACAGCGATCCACGGCAAGGCCAGTCCACGTATACCCTGACGAATATTCAGCGCCAGGAACCGGCGGCCAGCTTGTTCACCGTGCCTTCGGATTACACCGTGCAGCAGGCCAAACGCGGCGGTCCGCGCGGCATGGGCATGGGATACCGCAAGGCTGGACCGGCTGCAGCCGCTGTTCCTCCGCCTCCTCCTGCGGGCAACTAGGATTTAGCGGCATCGCAACTTAAAACAACGAGCTTCTCTCCTGAAGACGGCGCGCCCTTTCTGCAGCGACCCCCATTGCTGCGAAAGGGCGTAGTCGTGTCTACGTAGGAATTTTTGCTGAGTAACAGACGAGACGCCAGGGCTGTTTGTGAATTGCTCGATTTTCCGCGACTCAGGATACAATTTGGCGCATGGAAGAACGAGACTTTGTAGCAGAGCTTACGCGTGAAGGCTTCTCGCACATTTTCGTTTGGGAAGACGGACCGAACGTGGACTACCCGGAACATACCCATCGCGCGGAGACGGCGCACATTATCTTGAGTGGCGAGATGACCCTTACGGTTGGTGGCGAGTCTAAAACGTACCGCGCTGGCGAGCGCATTGATGTACCGGAAGGCGCCAAGCATACGGCGAAGATAGGTCCGCAGGGCTGCCGCTATGTGCTTGGCGAACGCTGATCGCTCCGTGAAATGTATTTCTGTCTCGCACCTGAACCGACTACGAGCGATTCCGCAATCAGACGGCGCCAACAATGCGGCCGGGAGCAAAAATGTTTTGCGGGTCGAAGGCGTTCTTCACGCGCCTTTCCATTTCCGAGTTCAGCCCATCGCGAATGGATGCCGATAAGTTGGCCTTGAGGCTCGCGGGCACATGCAGAACCTTCACTTGGCCCATTTCGCGATGCACTGCGGCAACGATTCTTGCAGACGCCGTTTGCAGACTGTGTAACGTAGCATCGTCGGCCGATTCCGTCATGAGCGTGAGATATGTTACGGCCGCAGCGCGGATAAGGATGGCGTGGCGCAGCGATTGGGCATTTGCCAAGAGGCAAAGCTCTTCAAGAATGGTTGCGGCCATGCGTGGCATCGTAATTCGGAACAACGCAACCTCAGCCGCAGCCCACCGCAACCATTCATAAGCCTCGCGCAGCATTCCACCGAAATTGTTATCGATATCGGGCTCGAGAAATTCCTGCGCGGCGGTCTTATTTTCATGAGCCGTCTCTTCTATCTCACGCGCGATGCGATTCAGTACAGGTT
>JBAVNY010000636.1:0-2989 GCA_049691535.1 Candidatus Acidiferrum sp. | reverse complement strand
CCCATAAAACGCTGTATATAATTGCGCCGTCTTCATGCCAAACCACAATTTGAAGGGTAATCGAATGACTCAGCGAGAAACGACGGGTGTCATCAGCAGCGTATGCATGGTTGTGCGTATTTTGCTTGTCATGGCATTCACTGCAAATCTTTTTGCGCAAACAAAACCGGGCCCGGTTGTCCGCGCCATAAAATTTGGAAGGTTGTGGGATGGGCATGGAAAAGTTTGGACCAACGCCATCGTCATCACCGAAGGCACCAAGATTCGTACCGTCACCGCGGATTCGGCCGCTATTCCTGCCGGTGCAGAGGTCGTCGATCTCTCGGGGTACACGGGCCTGCCTGGGCTGATTGACGTCCATACACACATGACTATCTACACCGACGAAACGCCCGGGGAACCCATGCTGAAGCAGCTCACTACGAACCCGCCGGCCGTCGAGGTCTTTCTGGCGCGCAAAGGAGCGATGCGCACTTTGGAGGCTGGCGTGACGACCGTGCGCGATCTTGGAGCCGATCAATACATGGACATCGCCATGCGCGACCTAATTAATCGCGGCGAAATGATTGGCCCGCGCATGTTCGTAGTTGGATACGGTCTGTACGTTACAAACACTCCATACAAGCCGGGCATAAATTCCCCCGCCGGCGGAATTGCGGACGGCGTACCAGAGGTTTTGCGGGTAGTGCGCCAACAGATTGCCGCGGGCGTGGACTGCATTAAGATGTACGCCTCAACAGGCACAGACGACAACGTCACAGGTTTCCAGACTTACTCGTACGAAGAGATAAAAGCAGCGGTCGACGCGGCTCATCAATTCGGCAAAAAGATCGCCATTCACTCGTACGGGCCAAACGGGGCACGCGATGCAGTCCGCGCGGGTACTGATTCGCTGGAGCATGCCACGGACATGGACGACTCCACGATTCAGGAAATGGTGACGCGTGGGACGTACTATGTTCCGACGATTGATCATAATCGCTACTATATCGACAATGGCGACAAGATTGGCTATGCACCTGGGTACAAAGATCGCCTTCAGGATTTCATTACCCGCAACCTCGATACAACCCGCCGCGCCTTCAAAGCTGGTGTGAAAATCGCCATGGGTTCCGACGCCATTTATACCGGATTCGGCCAGAACACTCGCGAGTTGGGCTGGTTTGTGAGAGCCGGGATGTCGCCGGAGCAAGCGCTGCAAACCGCCACCGGAAATGCTGCCGCCTTACTCGGAAAAGAAAAGCAGTTGGGTGCTATAGCGCCTGACTACTTCGCAGATTTAGTAGCGGTGGATGGCGATCCTCTTTCCGACATTAGTGTGGTCCTCAACAACGTCAAGTGGGTCATGAAAGGCGGAGAGGTAGTCGTAGATAAGACCAGAACCAGCAATACTCATAATTGAAATTCAAAGTTATTGCCTGTGACTTCGCTCTTCGGCCTGCGGCACAGCGCTAGCGCCTAATCCAATGTTTTGATATAAGGTCGCACCACCTCATTGACCTTTGCGATGAGCACACTTCGCAGCATTGCCGGGCGAGGACGCCGGAAGACATATACTGTCGAAGTCGACCACCACCAGGAGCCCCGGTTCATGGCCAAATTGCGGATCGTCGTTTCGCTGCCCAATGACAACGCGTACCAGCATCAGCAGGAAATCGCCGCAAAATCCGCCGCCGCCTCGCTTGGTGTCGATTTAAGAGTGATTCATGCCCACGACGATTCGATAACCCAAAGCCAGCAGTTACTTGAAATCATCCAATCGAACTCGGGCGAAATGCCCAACGCTTTTCTGGTTGAGCCGGTCACGGCAACCGGTCTCCGCCGCGTCGCAGAAGTCGCCGTTGCCAAGGGCATTGCGTGGGTTATCAGCAACAGCGAAGTCGACTACGTCAAGCAACTTCGCAAGAGCCCGCAGGTTCCCGTCTTCACCGTCACGCAGGGCCAACACGAAATTGGGCGCCTTCAGGGCAAGCAAATTGCTGCGTTCTTGCCACAAGGAGGTTCTGTCCTGTGCATTCAAGGACCAAGCATGAGTTCCGTGGCCGTGCAAAGATTCGAAGGCATGGAAAGCGCCAAGCCAAAAAATGTTCAGGTTACAACGCTGCGGAGTAAATGGAGCGAAGAGGCCGCGTACCAGAGCGCACTAGCCTGGTTAAAGTTGGCAACTTCCCGCGCGGAAAAATTTGATCTGGTCGCCGGACAGACTCATGAGTTAGCACTCGGCGCAAAGAAAGCTTTGCAGAATGCAGATAATCCAGAACAACAAAAAAAGTGGCTTACTATGCCGTTCCTGGGAATTGGAGTTGCCAGCCAAGTCAGACCGTTAGTCGATGGACGCACTCTCGCTGCCGCCGTTGTTACGGCCGTCACCATGGAAATCGCGCTCAAGACTCTGGTTCGCTCCATCGAGATGCAAACCCAACCTCCCGAACGGACCATGGTCGAAGCATCCTCGCACCCCGAACTGGAAAAACTGGCCCCAAAACGCTAGTCCTGCGACTTATTGAGCGCCCTTGCCAAACAAGACCGTGCGGACGGTTTGGAACATAATCCAGAAATCCAAAGCGGGAGTCCAATTTTTAATGCAGTAAAGATCGAAGCGTGGCTTTTCTTTTACGTCGGAACTCCGACGCGGTTTCAACGCGGCAGCCAGATCCGCACGTGTAGAGCGCCGTCCACTTGATTGGGCCTCCCGCTCCTTGCAAAGGGAGTCTGAAGATCTGAAGACGTAATCGTGATCGAAGTTTTGATCGAAGAGATGTTTAGGTCGGACCGAAACCGACCAATGGATCACCAGCGAACCGTGGTCGTCAATGTAGAAATCAACAAAAGCAACGAAGACCACTCTTCGGAGTGACGGCACCGGTGCGTTCAAAAAGTGTTTGACAGGGCCGACATTTTAGAGATGTCCAGTTAACGCTGATCACGACCACTTTGAATCGGCACTCGCGGTTTACGCCAGTTCCTCAAGTTGTAGGAATAAAACGCA
>JBAVNY010000635.1:0-9908 GCA_049691535.1 Candidatus Acidiferrum sp. | reverse complement strand
GGTGTAGGCACCGAGCCAAGCTTCTTGGCCCTGGACTTCGCTAGGTTCAATCCAGAGCCGAAGATGTTCGCGCTTTTCGTAGCTGTCGAAGCTTTTCTGCCAGGTGAGAGTCTGAGGATCGCCGTTGAGAAGCTGCCGGGAAATGGGCATGGTCGGGTAATTGGAGAAGGTTAGGACCGCCTCAAACTGCTTAAAAATGGCGTGCGTGGAATTGTGGTCGCTGGGCAGCCAGCCAGCTGCGGTAAACGCCTGCTGGATCTGATCGCGAGAACCAACGAAGAGGATATTGACCAGGTCGGCGTCTTTGCCAGAGCGGGTGGTGGTGCGCCCAGACGACTTGGACAGCAGCATTTCGACATCGCCGCGCTCATATTCGTCCATCTGGAAGGATGGACGCGGGAGCTCCGGCTGATCGGCGACATCGAGGGAAAGATTCAACTGAAGGCGCAGATCGGTGCCGGGCGGAAGATAAATCTCCGGCTCAGGCAGTCTGCTGAAGATGGTGCGATAGGTGAGCAGGCCCAAATCGCTGTAGGGATTGTAGGTCGGCAAGTGGATCAGACGACTGGTGATGCGACCCTGGGGGGAATTGGTGGCGTTGATGCCGTGGATCACGCCGTGGTGAACAGTTTCGCGGGCATTATCGATTTCGACGACTTGCGCAGCGAGGGGTAGAGCATCGCCATTGGTGGTGACCAGCCGATCAAATTGCACTTCAAGCGAAGCGGTTTCGTGTTTGATGCCGAGGCCGACCTTGTGCACCGCGATAACTTCCCCTTCAAGTTCCAACCCAGCCGGGAAAACTGGGCCATCGCTACATTCCGGAGACTGGATGAGGATGGCGCGAATGGTGGCACCTGGTTTGGAACTGTAGGAAGCGACGGGATCAAGAAGACGAATCCAGAACGATTTTCCTGCAGGAATGTGGTCGCACGCCGAGGTGGAGGAGGCGTGAAGAGCGACAAAGCAAGAGAATGAGAACACCCTAAGACAGGTAGAGCGGCTCAGCTTCAAACGGGTGCGGCGCAATTTGCGATGCGCAAACACCACAACACTCGCGAGAGAAGAAATAAACAAATGCACTCCAAACTGGACGGGTTAAGAGAACGCTCTTAGTGTGACGCCTGTGGGCGAATACGTGATGCTTGAGAATGCGGGAAAATGGCGAAAAGAGCAACTGTAACTGTGGACAGGGTGAAAATTAGTCCCAAGTGCAAGTAAGGCAAACGGCAATTAAAGCCAATCGAATGAGTTGCGAGAGGGCACTTCGCTACTTTTGTGGAGGAGGAGTTTTGATTTCGGTAGATGAACGAATTTTAACTGTGCTGCCATAACGGCGATAGTTGGAATATTTCACGCTCATGCGGATGTGCACGTTTTCGCGACGGAAATGCAGGTAGTCGTCGGCTCGGGTGTAGGTTGGAAACCAAAAGCCCTGCTCAATGTTCTGGCGGTAGGTTCGGAAACGAGGAAAGACGTTCTCGTTATTTTTGGTGATGATGTCGGGGACGGCTTTACCTTCGGTCATGACGATCTGAAGATCTTTGCTGTCGACCCACACGCGGCCCTGAAAATAGCGTTGATTCTTTTCGATGGTTTTGGGAGCGACGTCAAAGATATAGCAAGCCAGCTCATCGACCTGTTGGCGGCCGACGTAGGTGACATTGTATTTCGGAAGTTCGGTGGTGGTCAGGACGAAGGGCTGGACGTTGCGGATGTCGTCGAGGTCCTGCTGGCTGATGGAAATGCGTTGCAGACTGTCAGGCGGGGCGAAGGTGACCTTCTCGAAGCGCTTACCTTCGGGAGTGAAGATAATGTCGCTGGTCATGCGATATTCGCCATCGACCATGCCACTTTGGTCATCGACGGTCTGAATGGCGAAGGCTTGAGTGTAGGTGTAATTGTCGCGCTCTTTTTTGAATTCGGCTTCGCGCTCGGCGAAACGCTTGATGATTTCATCGACAGGCTGGGAGGGTGGTTCGTTGGTGACGGGATTGTCGCCGGGCGAATGGAGCTTTTGCGGAGGCGCCGATTCACGAGAAGCGGCGGGCGGAGGAGGGGGAGGCGGCGCGCTGGAACGAGGATCTTGTTTCCAGGGACCGGGATCCTGGGCGGCTACGGGTAGGGTCAAAACGGTCGCGGTGACGACGGTGAAAAGGATTCCGGTCAGTTTCAGGGGTTTGTTTTGAAAAAATGGGGACAACAAGGGAACCTCCCACAGCGCATACAGGGTACAGGATATATGATTTTGGAGCGGAAAGCAGGGTTGTATCGTTGGAGTGCCTGTAACTTTAGGTGAAATAAGGACTCGTACGTGGGAATGCCGCGCGGGCGCTCGATACGGATTGGCTGATTAGGGAGAACTAGCTCTTGGCGATGCAGGCGGTAAGTCAAAACGATGCCGATCTGATCCAGCGGATTCTGGCTGGCGAGAGCGCGTTGTTTCACGAACTGATTCGGCCGTTCGAGAAAATGGTGTACGTGACGCTGTTCGCGATGTTGCGGAACGAGGCGGAAGCGGAAGATGGAGCGCAGGATGTGATGATCAGCGCGTTCCGGCACCTGAACAGTTTTCGAGGCGAATCGAAGTTCAGCACCTGGCTGGTGACGATAGCCATGAACGAGGGACGGAGGCGACTTCGCAAGGCGAAGACGGCTGCCGAGGACTCCATCGAAACGTCACTCGAGGAGCGAGAAGGAGACTTCACTCCGGCGTTTCTGACCGACTGGAGAGAGATTCCTTCGGCAGCGCTGGAACGTAAGGAACTGCGAGGCAAATTGCGGGAAGCGGTGGACGGCTTGCCGAGTATTTATCGTGAGGTTTTTGTGCTGCGAGATTTGGAAGAATTAAATCAGGAAGAAACGGCGGCAGCGCTGGGGATAACGGTGGGCACGGTGAAGGTGCGGCTGCACCGGGCGCGAATCATGCTGCAGAAGAGCCTGGTGCCGTATCTGAAGCAGAACGCGCCGGCGCGAAAAGGATTCTTTGGGAGGATGTTCCAATGAGGCTGCAATGCAAACAGGTTTGGGAACATATCTCGGAATATCTGGATAGGGATCTGGATGTAGACTTGCTGGCGGACATTGAGAAGCACCTGGAAAATTGCGAGATATGCTCGGCGATATTGGATTCCACGCGGAATGTGCTGGTGTTGACGGCGGACCAACGGACGTACGAGTTGCCAGTGGGGTATAGCGATCGGCTGCACCAAAAACTGGAAAACGTGATTCGGGATATTGGAAATCTGGAAAGTGATAATAAGTCAGGGTAGCGCGCAAGATTTAGAATCGAAACTCGAAAATTGAAAATGGGAAATCGGAAATCGGCTACTGGCCACCGAAAAGTTTCCAGTGGGCCCAGAATTCCGCGGCCAACAAGAGAAGCGTGACCACGGAAAGAGAAAACTGAATGCGCTCGGAGCGTTTTTGTTTTGGCGTGACCGGCTTTTGCCGCCAGGCTGAGGCAGAACGCCGCCGGAGTCGCCCGACCTGCCAAAGCGCGAGCAAGTTCACCACCGAGCCGACAAAAGCGATGACCATCATGGGGATGCGAATTGCATCGATATGCAATTTGTCAGCGATTTTGACTACGCCAATGGCGGAAGCGAAGGCGGCGGCGCCGATCAAGATACGAATGCTGCTGAGTGCGATGAACGCGCTGCAGACGCTCTGAATGAAGGCGAGCAATAAAGCTGACCAGTTAAGCCATTTCAGCCGGGCAGCAGGCGGGGCCGCAGCATTTTCGGTTCTATCAGCAGAGGCCATCAGGATCAGGCTGGGCGCCACTTAAGGAAAATTGCGGCAAGCGGAGGCACGGTCAGGGAGAGCGAATGGCGGCGGCCCTGCCACGGGAATTCCTCGGCGTTCATGCCACCAAGATTGCCGACATTTGACCCACCGTAAATCGAGGCATCGGTGTTGAATATTTCCTTGTAATTGCCGGGATTAGGAACGCCGAGACGATAACCATAACGAACTACGGGCGTGCAATTCAGAACTACGACAACGATATCCTCGGGATTTTTTCCACGACGGATGAACGAATAGACGCTGTTGTCGGAATCGTTGGCGTCAATCCATTCGAAGCCTTGCCACTCGAAATCGACTTGATGGAGCGCTGGTTCGGCAGCGAGAAGATGGTTGAGATCAGTGACGACGCGCTGCACACCTTTGTGAGATTCGTACTGCAGCAAATGCCAATCGAGGCTGCGCGCTTCATTCCACTCATTTCGTTGCGCAAATTCCTGACCCATGAAAAGTAGCTTTTTGCCGGGATGGGAATATTGATAGCCGTAGAGCAGGCGCAAGTTCGCAAACTGCTGCCACAGGTCGCCGGGCATTTTGTGCAGCAGAGAATTCTTGCCGTGAACGACTTCATCATGCGAAAAGGGCAGCATGAAATTCTCGCTGAAGGCATAGAGCAGCGAGAAAGTGAGCTTGTTGTGCTCGTAGCGGCGGAAAATGGGATTTTTGGAAAAGTACCTAAGGGTGTCGTTCATCCAGCCCATATTCCACTTCAAGCTGAAACCCAGGCCGCCGAGGTAGGTGGGCCGTGAAACGCTGGGCCACGAAGTAGATTCTTCGGCGATGGTGAGGACCCCCGGAAAGCGCAGATGGGACACCTCGTTGAGGCGCTTGAAGAAGTCGATGGCCTCGAGATTTTCGCGTCCACCATAACGATTGGGCACCCATTCGCCGGGCTTGCGGGAGTAATCGAGATACAGCATGGAGGCGACGGCGTCTACGCGCAGGCCGTCGATGTGATATTTATCGAGCCAAAAGAGAGCGTTGGAGAGCAGGTAGTTCTGAACTTCATTGCGGGCGTAGTTGTAGACCAGCGTGCCCCAATCGGGATGCGAGCCTTGACGCGGATCAGAGTGCTCGTAGAGGTGAGTGCCATCGAAGTCAGCTAGGCCGTGAGTGTCTCGCGGAAAGTGCGCGGGAGTCCAATCGAGGATGACGCCAAGACCAGCCTGGTGGCAGGCATCAATGAAATACATGAAGTCTGCGGGCGAGCCGAAGCGGCTGGTGGCGGCGAAATAGCCAAGGGTTTGATAGCCCCACGAACCATCGAAGGGGTGCTCCATGATGGGAAGTAACTCGATGTGCGTGTAGCCCAGTTGCTTGACGTAGGGAATGAGCTGTTCAGCAAGCTCGCCGTAGGTGAGCCATCGATTATGCTCTTCGGGAATGCGGCGCCACGAGCCTAGATGAACTTCGTAAACGGTGATCGGCGACTCGAGCCATTTCTTTTCCTGACGCTGATGCATCCAGTCAGCATCTCTCCAGTGATGCTTATCGAGACGGGCTACGACGGAGCCGGTATTTGGCCGAAGTTCGGAGGCATAAGCGTACGGGTCGGCTTTCAGCGGCAGGACCGAGCCTTGAGGGCCGACGATTTCATATTTGTAGATGGTGCCTTCCGGGAGTTCGGGAACGAATAGCTCCCAGATGCCGGAGGAACCGCGGGCGCGCATCGGATTGACGCGGCCGTCCCAGCGATTGAAATCGCCAACCACACTGACGCGCCGGGCGCTCGGAGCCCATACGGCGAAATGCACGCCGTTCACGCCCTCCAGCGTTTTGAAGTGCGCGCCTAATTTTTCGTAGGTGTCGTAGTGCCGCCCCTCGCCCATGAGATAGATGTCAAATTCAGTGAGCAGATAAGGGAAAGCGTAGGGGTCGTAGAGTTCGAACTCTTCACCATATTCGGTGCGGAATCGGATGCGATAGCTGGAGGGATGGAGAGCAAATTCGCTGGTGCCGGGAAGTTCGGCTTCAAAAAATCCGGTGTTAGGCAGGCGCCGCATGGACAAAGCAGAATGATCCGAGCGCAGAAGGCTTGCATCCATGGCGCGGGGCTGAAAGGCGCGAACAACCCAGCGGCGGCCCTGGGCAGATTCGATAGGGTGCGGGCCCAGGATGGCGAAGGGATCGGAATTGCGGGCGGCCAGCAGCTCACGCAACGGCTCGCTGAGTCCTTCGGTTAGCAGCTTAGGTGTGGATTCCGTCTTCTCAGGCACGGCAGCATTCTAGCGGAAGTCGGAGTGTGTACCAATGGGGGTAAGACCGGAGAAATTGAAATGATTGCGGAGAGAGCGGAAGGATATAAGGTGAGCTGAAAGATTGGAAACCAGAAGAGCGGTTGAGGGATTCCGCGCCCGAGTCCCTCCCTCAACCGCCTTTGGAGGTACCAACCGCGAGGCTGATACCAAGTTCGTTCCGTCAGGGGATCGAACCTCATTAGACTCGCACCAAGAGACTGGGTGCGCAATACATGAGCAGGCCCGAGAACGATGAGATTTGAATACAGGTTAACGAACACCGGAGGGATTGACTGCTGGGATAAAAAAGGAAAGCAAATGCGGTTCCGGAGCGTTTATCGGTGAGGAGTACACTGCGTACGGCTGCTGGCGAAAACTTGCCGCAGGAAGACGGTCGCGATAGAGTTCGCGGACGTGATGAAGTTGGTCGGAAGATTTGATTTGGTCGAAACGTTTGGAGATTCGAAGAGGAGCGGACTTGTGCGAATTTGCAGAACCATGGGGAATGCGGTTGTTGGCTTGGCGGTGTTGGTGGGATGCATGAAAGCAGACGCCCAGGATCGTTCGCAGATGAGGTCCATGGTTGTGTCGAAGAACGGCATTGTAGCCGCGGAATCGCCGTTGGCTGCGCAGGCGGGAGTGCGCATTCTGGAGCGGGGCGGAAATGCGGTTGATGCGGCGATCGCGACCAACGCGATGATGGGCGTGGTCGAACCGATGATGAATGGGATTGGCGGAGACTTGTTTGCGATTGTCTATGACGCAAAGGCGAACAAGCTCTATGGACTGAACGCCAGCGGATGGGCTCCAAAGGGGTTGACGATTGAAATGCTTCGGAAGACTGGGTTGCGCGAGATGCCGCAGGCGGGAGTGAATACCATCACCGTGCCGGGCACCGTGGATGGTTGGCAGAAATTGGCGGACAAATTCGGGCGCAAAAAATTGAATGAAGATTTGGCTGCGGCGATTCAGACGGCGCAGGCGGGCTTCCCGGTTAGCGAATGGGTTGCCGCGTATTGGGCAGCGAACGCAGATTACCTGCGAGGGGAGGATGTCGCGGCGAAGCTGTATTTACCGTCGGATCGGCCACCGAAGGTAGGAGACATTTTCCGAAACCCCGATCTGGCTTGGTCCTTGCAGCAGATCGCGGAACACGGGCGCGATGCGTATTACAAAGGGGAGATTTCGCGGCGCATCCTCGAGGACATTAAAAGGCACGGCGGGGTAATGACCGCGCAAGACATGGCAGAGTACTCCAGCGAATGGCTGGAACCGATTTCGACGACGTATCGCGATTGGACGGTGTTCGAGCTTCCACCGAATGGGCAGGGATTGGCCGCGCTGGAAATGCTGAACATTATGGAAACATTTCCGCTAGGGCAGAAGGACATGGGATTCGGATCGACGAAGGCTTTGCACGCAATGATCGAGGCCAAGAAGTTAGCATATGCCGATCTGGCGAAATATATTGGCGATCCACGGGGACAGAAGCTGCCGGTAGCGACGTTGCTTTCAAAAGAATGGGCGGCGCAGCGGGCCCAGCTAATCAATCCGGATCACGCCAATTGTGCGGTCGCGGCGGGAGATTTACCTGCGGGAAACGATACGACCTATCTGACGGTGGTGGATCGCGACGGAAACATGGTGTCGCTGATTCAGAGTAATTACAGCGAATTTGGTTCGGGGATC
The DNA here is from genome assembly GCA_049691535.1 of Candidatus Acidiferrum sp. Lineage (GTDB taxonomy): Bacteria > Acidobacteriota > Terriglobia > Acidiferrales > UBA7541 > Acidiferrum. The sequence continues at coordinate 2,175 of JBAVNY010000635.1, read as the reverse complement.
GTGGCGCCGGAGACGGGGTTCGTGCTGCACAATCGCGGCGCGCTGTTTACCATGGACCCCAGTTCGCCAAATGCGTTAGCGGGGAGAAAACGGCCACGGCATACGATTATCCCGGCGTTCGCACAGAAGGGTGACACGCGAGTGGCTTTCGGAATTATGGGAGGCTGGAACCAGTCGCAGGCCCATGCGCAATTTATGGCTAACTTGGCGGACTTCAAAATGAATATTCAGGCAGCGCTGGAAGCGCCGCGATTTACCAAGCGGACGTTTGATGGCTGCGATGTGCAGATGGAAAATCGCTTTTCGCAGAAGGTGCGAGACGAATTAACGGCCAAGGGACACAAGATCGAGGTGAAGGGAACTTTCTCGGCGGCGGTAGGCGGCGGACAAGCGGTCTTGCGGGATTTTGCGGCCGGCGTGAATTACGGAGCGTCCGACCCGCGCAAGGATGGGGAAGCGGTGCCGGAGCTGCCTGTGGATTGAACGGGTACGAGGCCAGTACCGTCTCCGTGTGGTTTTCGAACTTTCTCAACACTTTCAGGGTAGGGGCGCATCATACGCGGCGGCGGCGATTTCGCCCAAGGCTTGACCGGCGATTTTTTGCGCGATTTCAGGCTCCTGGTTGAGCGAAGTGTGATTGACGTAGGCCGCGAAGACCAGAGTCTTGCCGGATTTGGTAAGCACGTAACCCGCGAGCCCTTTGCCATTCAGCATCAATCGTCCGTTCAACTTATCTTCGGAACCGAATGTCCCGGTCTTGGCGAAGACGTGTCCGGCGGCGGGACTGTCGGTCTGAATCTTGGCGAGCGTGCCATCTTTCCCGAGAATGGGCAGGCCTTTGAAGAAAATTTCAAAATCGGGGCGGGAATGCCAGAAGGTGAGATACCGGCACATGAAATCCGGGCTGAAGAGGTCGGCCCAATCTCCGCCGGCACCATCGCCTTGGGAAGCGCCGCTTAGATCGAGTTTCGCGTCAGTCAGAAACGCCTTTTCAATTTTGAATCCGGCACGAAGCGGGTCTTTCGTCGTTTTAGCTGCGAGCAAGCCGAGAAGGTACGGGCCCATTCCTGCGTGCAGATTCTGACTGACTTTCAGGGTGATTTTTATTTCTTCAGAGAGCGGCGGAGAAACGTGATCCACCACTAGGTTTTCTTTGGTGTAAAACTTCTGGAGAGCCGAGAAATCCTGGACATCGGCAGATTTTTTGGGTTTTATGGTAATGCCTGCGGAGGTTACCGCTTCGCGAAGAACCGTGGCGGCAAATTGCGTGGGAGATGGGACCGGATACGCCACCGTTTGCGGTTGACTGCCGAGCGCAACGTTGCCGGTAAGTGTAACTGAGAGGGAGCCGTCAGGATTGGTGACCGGATCGGAAGCCTCGAAGGCGAGCTTCGAATCAGGCGCGCCAGTGAGGATCTTGTTGGTGAAGTGAAGGTACGAGGTCTGCGGGGAGCTGGTGAGTTCCACGGGATCGCCTGCGCGCGCGCCGGGTTTTCCGGTGAGGTCGATCACGTTGTCGTTGACGATGATGGAGGATAGGACGACATCTGTGCCGCCTTCGTGCGGTCCGTCTGGGAAGAGACTGGCGTCGACATAGACATTGCCTGCAATTGTGTGAACACCTTTAGCGGCAACTTGCGCGGCTAATTGCTTGATGACGATTAGCGGATCACCTGGGAGGGCCGGGCCATTATAGGAGTGATCTTCATCGACGAAGGCGAGGGTGCCATCAGGTTGAATGCGATTGGAGAGATTGGGGTCGCCGCTGGCGACGAGGATCAGATCGCCCCTAAGGGTGCCATGTTTGTCGATCGGGCCAGTGCGATAAACGTTGGTGTGGAAGCGATAATCGGGGCCGAGTTTGGCGAGGACGGTGCCCTCGGTGAGTAATTTGGTGGTGGATGCGGGCACGAAAAGCCTATCGGCGTTAAGGGAGTAGAGAACTTTGCCAGTGTCCAGGTCCAGAAACTCGATGCCGAAATTAGAGTGGGCGAATTCAGGGCGCGCCATGATTTTCTGGAGACGGCTCTCGAGTGAGTCTGTGTTCTGCGAGAGCGTCCGCGATGAAAATAACAAAAATAGCGTGACGAACAAAATCGCGTGACACTGGGCTCTACGCATGGATGCTCCTGTTTTCATTTGGAATTTGCTGTGGCATCTGGTGCTAGTTTCTCG
>JBAVNY010000634.1:0-4485 GCA_049691535.1 Candidatus Acidiferrum sp. | reverse complement strand
AGGCATGGGGGAGTGCGCGGAGTTGCGTTTGGTGCGGCGTCGTTGATGCTGGCGGGGGTGTGTATGGCGCAGATGCCGGCGGGGAAGTTATTGGTGGTGAATAAGGGTGATAGTGCGCTGGCCATTGTGGATGCGGGAACGATGGATAGCGTGAAGGTGCCGACGGGGCCGGTGCCGCATGAAGTGGCGGCGTCCGCGGATGGGAAGTATGCGGTGGTGACGAATTATGGTGCGCACCAGGACGGAACGACGATTTCGGTAATTGATTTGACGACGCAGAAAGAGACTCGCGTGGACCTAGGAGGATTGCGCGGGCCGCATGGCGTGGTGTTTTTTAATGGCAAGGCGTGGTTCACGGTGGAGGGGAGTAAGAAGATTGCGCGCTACGATCCCGTGACCAACAAAATTGATTGGACGCATGACATTGGGCTGGAGCGCACGCACATGCTGGTGATCTCGAGGGATGGGCATTCGATTTACACATCGAACGTGAATTCGGATTCGGTGACAGTGGTGACGGCGAACATGGATGAGTCGCAATGGACGAATACGGTGGTGAAGGTGGGGAAGGGGCCGGAGGGAATTGACCTGTCGCCGGACGGGATGGAAGTGTGGGCGGCGAATTCGGGAGATGGCACGGTGTCGATTATTGACACGGCGACCAAGAAGGTGAAGCAGACCGTGAGTGTAGGAACGAAGCGTTCGAACCGATTGAAATTTACACCGGACGGGAAGCTGGCGCTGATTTCGGATTTGGGGAACGGCGATTTGGTGGTGATGGATGTGGCTTCGCGGAAGGAAGTGAAGCGGATGAATCTGGGGAAGAACGCGGAAGGGATATTGATATTGCCGGATGGGTCGCGGGCCTTTGTGGCGGTCAGTGGGGAGAATAAGGTGGTGCTGGTGGATTTGAAGACGTGGGCCGTGGCGCCGCAGAGTTTGAGTGGGAATGATCCGGATGGGATGGCGTGGGTGGAGAGGTAGGAGATTTGGAAAATCGAAAATGGAAACTGGAAACTGGAAAACAGGAAGCCGGCCGGCGGCATGACGATTGGGTGGTGAATTTTGAGAGATTGCCACGATCCCTCCGCTGCGTGACCCGGCGCGCCAAACTGCGGCGCGAAGGAAAAGGCCGGGTCACTTCGGTCGGGATGGCAGGTGCGCTCGAGTGAAAAGAAGTTAGGTCGAAAATTGAAATTGGAAAATGGGAAATTGGTCTCAGGACGATTCGTCGCTTATGAGTTGGGTGCTGATGAGGTGCGTTGGGATTGCCACTCGGAGAGTTTGGTGTCTTCGGGAACATCGGTGGGGCTGGCAAAGTGGAGATGGTAGCCGTCGGGATCTTTGAGGAAGGTGTCCCAGAGCGAGTTGCCGACTTGGGGTTCCGAGGCGTTGATACCGCGCGATTGGAAGTCGTGATAGAGGGCAATGGCGTCCTGACACTGGAAACAGAGAGAAACGCCTTCGCCGAGTTTCGTGGTGGGAATGCGGGCTTTCGAGTATTCCTGAAGCATTAGGGCTGCGCCGCCTAATTCCAACCAACACCAGCGAATTTTACCGTCGACAATCCATCTGTTGTGGAGCGTGAAGCCTAAGCCGTCCAGGTAGAAGCGTAGGGCGCGGTCTATGTCGGTCACGTAGAGGAAGGGGACGACTTGTTTGATGTTGGGAGTGGACGACACGGGGCCCTCCTGAGGGCTGGAATCACGGCGGAGAGAATGCCTGATTGGGGTTGGTGAGGCAAGAGGGGCCGAAGTAGGAGTTTAGAAAATCGAAAGTGGAAAATCGAGAGTCGGCGGCATGACGATTGGGTGGTGAATTTCTGCGAGATTGCCACGATCCCCTCCGCTGCGTGACCCGGCGCGCCAAACTACGGCGCGAAGGAAAAGGCCGGGTCACTTCGGTCGGGATGACCGATGCGCTCGAGGTTGGAGTGGGGCGGTATGTTATAATTTGGGATTCAGGACATCTAAAAGTTTTGGACTGTATGCCCGAATTTCCACTTATTGAAAACACGACGTTTGACCCGGAAGACGAGTACCGGCCAGAGCCGGAGCCTGAGCCACAGGAACCCGCGTGGATGGATGGGAGCCTGCGGATGGGGATTCACACGTCTATCGCGGGGAACTATTTGAACGCGCTGGAATCGGCGCGCAAGTTGGGCTGCACGGCGTTGCAGATCTTTTCGGCGAGCCCGCGCATGTGGCAAGGCGCGTCGGTGCGGATACCGGAGTCGGAAGCGAAGGTATTTCGCGCGCGGCGGCAGGAGTTGGGACTGGGGCCGCTGGTTGTCCACGCAAATTATCTGGTAAATCTAGCGGCGCCGCAGCCAATGTTGCGGACGCGGTCGATTCAGGGGTTTTACGAGGAGTTGGTGCGCGCAGTGTCGCTGGGCGCGGATTATCTGGTGGTGCATCCTGGTTCGCGCGGGGAGATGAGTGTCGAGTTGGGGATTGCCACGATTATTGAATCGATCAAGCAGGCGGCGCGGCGCGTGCCCTTGAAGCGGCTGCGGATTTTGATCGAGAACACCGCGGGAATGGGCTCGGCAATGGGCTCGCGGCTGGAAGAAGTGGCGCACATGTTGCGCGGGCTGAAAGATTTGAATGTGGGCGCGTGCCTGGATACGGCGCACTTGTTTGCGGCGGGATACGACATTCGCAGCGAAGCGGGGTTGACGAACACGATTTCGCATATTGACCGGACGATCGGGCTGGATAACGTGCCGGTATTTCACGTGAATGATTCGAAGATACCGTTGGCCGGGCGCGTGGACCGGCACGAGCACGTGGGCGAAGGGAAGATTGGCGAAGAAGCATTGATGCGATTTTTGCGGCATCCGCGAATGAGTGCGATGCCACCGGAAGGCGTGTTGGGGCGAGCGTTTTTGCTGGAGACGCCGATTGATGATCCGGGGGATGATCGACGGAATGTGGCGCGGCTGTGGGAATTGGCAGGATTGAAGGATGTGGCGCCGGCGGCGGAGAAGGGTTTTTCGATGATGACGCCGTCGATGAAGAAGTTGCGAGCGAAGCTGGCAAAGGAAGGCAAGAAGGTGGGGAGTTCGCGGGATTTGCCGGCGGCGAAGGTGAAGAGGAAGACAGCGAAGACGAAGACCAAGGCGAAAAGATAACGCAGAGACGCAGAGAGCGCGGGGATTCGCGGAGCAGAGCCTCATTCCTGAAGGTGAGGTAGAGGGGCGGAGGGGTTCGGTGGGGGACTACAACCCGCAGGCGATTGAAGCAAAGTGGCAGAAGAGATGGGAAGAAAACCGCGTTTTTGAGACCGAAGCTGATCCGAAACTCCCGAAATATTATGCGCTCGAGATGCTGCCGTACCCCTCGGGTACGCTGCATATGGGTCACATGCGGAACTACACGATAGGGGATGTAGTTGCGCGTGTAAAGAGAATGCGCGGCTTCAACGTGCTGCACCCGATGGGGTGGGACGCGTTTGGGCTGCCGGCCGAGAATGCAGCGATCAAGAACCACACGCATCCGCGTGAGTGGACTAATAAGAACATTGCGGAATTTCAGAGAGTGCTGCGGCGCTTTGGGTTTTCCTACGACTGGCGGCGGGAGATTTCGACGTGCGAACCGGAATATTACAAGTGGAACCAGTGGTTCTTCTTGCGGATGCTGGAGCGCGGGATTGCGTACAAGAAAAAGAGCCGAGTGAACTGGTGTCCGAAGTGTTGCACGGTGCTGGCGAACGAGCAGGTGGTGAATGGCGGATATTGCTGGCGACACGAAGACACCAAGGTAGAGGCGCGGGATATTGAGCAGTGGTTTTTGAAGATTACGGAGTATGCAGAACAGTTGCTGGACGACTTGAAGACGCTGGAAGGCGGCTGGCCGGATCGCGTGATTGCGATGCAGCGGAATTGGATTGGGAAGTCGGTGGGGGCGAAGGTTTGGTTTGAGGTGGATGGGGAAATCGCCAGTCGCCAGTCGCCAGTTGACGGCTCGGAGAAGAGAAAAGATAACGCAGAGACGCTGAGCTCGCCGAGAAACGCTGAGGAAGAGAAGAAGACTCCCGGCTCCGGAGAGAAAGCCAAGATTGAAATTTTCACTACGCGGATCGATACGATTTATGGGGCGAGCGCATTGGTGTTGGCGCCGAATCATCCTTTGGTGCCGCGGCTGATTGCCGAGACGAAGGAGCAGGCTGGGCGCGAGGCGAAGTTGGCGGAGATGCGGCGGTCGTCGGTGAAAGCGGAGGATATTGCGACGGCGGAGAAGGATGGATTTTTCACCGGGCGGTATGCGGTGAATCCGTTTAATGGTGCGAGGGTGCCGATCTGGGTGGGGAATTTCGTGCTGCTGGAGTATGGAACGGGCGCGATTATGGCGGTGCCGGGGCATGATGAGCGGGATTTTGAGTTTGCGACGAGGTTTGGGTTGCCGAAATTAATCGTGGTGCGAGCGGTTGAAAGTAAGGAAAAGAGAAAAGATAACGCAGAGGCGCAGAGTTCGCGGAGGAGCG